>JAYTVL010000110.1:0-2287 GCA_043744075.1 Pirellula sp.
CTTGAAGACCTTGTCGGTCGAGCTATCGTTAACGACCCAAATGCTCGTGCCGTCCGTTACCAAATCCTTGGGGCTGGTGTTACTGCCATTCAAGGAAAAACTACTCGCTGCGCTTTGGCTGCCTGATAACAAGCTAGCTGCGCCTGCGTATTTGAAAACCTTGTCCTGCTTGTTGTCGACCAACCAGATGTCGATACCGTTCGTGGTAATGCCTTCCACTTGGGCTGTGGAATTCAGTCCGCCCGCTGCCCACGAGCCGAGCAATCCGCCGCTCGTGTTATAGATGTAGACGTTTTTGTTAGCATCGACGACCCATACTTTGTTGCCAGCCGCCGTACTTGTTGCGCCGCGAGGAGCTGCGTTTCCGCTGTTCAAAGAATAATTCTCGCCGGCTACTCCCGCGCCGCTTCCATATTCAAATGTCTTGTTGGCGGTGGCGTCATCGACGACATAGAACTTGGTATCACCGTCGAGGATCGTGCCGATGCCAGTGCCATCTGCGATCCCTGCACCCACTGCGCCTGAAAGCACAATACTAAATGTCTTGTTGGGACCGATGACTAAATCATCAATGGTTTTGACGAGAATCGTTTGCGTCAACTGTCCTGGTGCAAAGGTGAGTGTACCGCTAGCCGCGACGTAATTCGATCCTGCGGCAGCCGAACCGTTCGACGTCGCGTAATCGACTGTTACGGGCGAAGTGCTGGCTGCATCCAGGCTAACTGAAAAGGCAACCAATGAGGCAGGACCATAGCGAAGTACGTTATTGTTATCTCTGCTTGCAACCAGGAGATTGCCTGCGCTATCGAATTGGAGGCCGATCGGCTTCAGAAGTCCACCCATCCCAGGTGAAACAGGAGCATCGAGAAAGGCGCCTGGGGTGGGGCCGCTAGGGCCCTGGTAACGGCGAACCTCGTCGTTAAATGTGCTGCTCACATATAGTGTGCCGTCGGTAGCAAACTCGATGTCCTGGGCGACATTCAAGCCGCTATTGGCACTAGCCACGAACTCGGCTGTTCCTGGCGCCGCCAAAGTACCTGGCAGGGGATTGCCAGTTACCTCGTCGAATCGCATCACCGAGTTAGTTTCCCGAGATGCAACATAAAGGTGCCCATCCGGCCCCAAGGTTAATCCTTTCGGCGTGCGCAGCCCGCCCAGGCCAGTTGGTACAAACTCAGCCGTGCCCGGTGTGCCAAGCGGACCCGGGTATGATTTTCCACTTTCGTCGAAACGTAGAATTTGTTGACCCGCTTCACTAGTAACCAGAAGTTTCCCGTCTTTAAAGACCATGTCGCAAGGATGATTGAGTCCCCCCTCTTTTCCAACAAACACCGCGCCTACTTTACCATTAGCCGGGAATGGATCGCCATTGAGGTCGTAACGCAAAACTTCGTTGGTCTGGAAACTCGTTACGTATGCATTACCCCCCGTGTCGAACGCAATATTAATTGGTCCATCCAATCCGCCACTGCCAGCGGAAATGAAGACACTTTCAAATGCACCCGAAATTCCGTCGAAGCGTAGGATCTCGTCGGTCATATCGCTCGCGACGTACAAGTGGGCTTTACCCAATGAATCTGGATGCAAGGTAATACCCCTCGTCTCCAAAAGTCCTGTGTTCCCCGCTAGCACAAACGTATCGATATACTTAGTCGCGCTACTACCTTCTGTTGCCACCGCATCGCTGATGGAAAGGACCGCCATCAGCTCGCGGTTTTCTAGTTTTTCAAATTTCAATGAACGATTGGATGAATTTTCATTGCGACGATTATCGCGATTGCGATTGTTTCTATTTGAGCGCAGCATGTCCGGGGACTCCTCGGGAGACTTAAAATCAGAAGGTAGATTGGTGGTTGTTGACGAATCGACTAAATCCTCCGATGGCGGTCCTCGCAACCATGAAGCCCCATCCTGTCGCTGCACGATCCAGAAACCTGTCGCTAAAACAATCAAGCTCAGAGATAGCCCCGCGATTACGCTCAGGGACGTTTGCGGATGTCGCTGGATCCAACGCGATGTGCGGCGAACTAGTCCGGGCGGTCGAGCTACCACAGGCAGCCCTTCGAGAAAACGATCCAGATCCTTGGCTAACTCGTCGGCTCCGGAATAGCGATCGATTGGGTCTAGTTGCAAACACTTGAGCACGATCCTTTCCAGCGGTAGCGGAATATTTGGGTCGTGTGTTCGGAGTGGAATGGGTTGCAATGTTTGAAGTTCACGGATGGCAGCCGCTGGCCCAGTCGCAGTGATCACCGGCTTCAACGTGAGCAGCTCATACAACGTCGAC
>JAYTVL010000111.1:0-7434 GCA_043744075.1 Pirellula sp.
TGGAATGGGTCGCAATGTTTGAAGTTCACGGATGGCAGGCGCAGGCGCAGTCGCCGTGATCACCGGCTTCAACGTGAGCAGCTCATATAAGGTGGACCCGAGACTGAATATGTCTGTACTGGAATTCAGTTTTTTCGAGCTTCTTCCGGACGCTTGCTCGGGACTCATAAAGCGTGGCGTTCCCATTAAATCGCCGGTCCGAGTCATATTGACGTCGATGTCGGCTTCGAATCGAGCCAGACCGAAGTCCGCAATAAAAAGTTTTCCATCGCGATCGAGCAACAGATTCGACGGCTTGATATCACGATGAATTACACCTCGTTTGTGGGCGAATGCCAGCGTTGCGGCCGCTACCTTTCCTAACTTTGCGACTGCTCGATACCAAGACTCATCGCCTACGACCGCTTGAGTCACAGCCGCTACCACTGTTTCCGCAGAGGCTGGTGCATCGTTGGCATCTGATGCTTTTTTATCAATCTCTTGTTTGCGATTGGTAATCACTTCGGCGATCGAGCAGCCTTCGACTAGCTTCATCGCATAGAAGTGTACACTCCGTTCGTAGCCCATTTCATAGATCGGTAGGATATTCGGGTGCTCGAGCGCTGCAGTGATGCGGACTTCTTGGCGAAATCGTTCCAGAGCATTCTCGGACCATAGTGAAGCCGATGGAAGGATTTTCAATGCCACTCGCCGCGATAGCGACGTCTGGTGTCCAACTAACTTTATTCCGCTTCGATTCGCTTCATTTCCGAACGAAGCCATACCTTGGAATAGGCCCAATACTTTTCTGCCGTTGAGACGCCGATGCCTAACGCATGTGCGGCTTGAGCACCCGTAAGACCAGCAAAATACCTTAATTTGACGAGCTTGGCTTTGGTTTCATCGTGCATTTCAAGGGCGTTCAGCGCAAGGTCCAGCACAAGAAGTTGGTCATTTTTCTCGGAACCGGAGCTTTGGTCTATATCTTCCCCCAATTCGAGGTGAATCATGTTGTATCCGCGCTTTTGCGATTTTTTTCTCTGGCTCGGTCCACCAGAATACGTCGCATGGACTCTGCGGCCGCAGCAAAGAAATGTCCGCGGCTGTTCCAATGCTGAGCTTGGGCAACGTCGACGAGTCGGATATAAGCGTCATGCACCAGTGCGGTAGCCTGCAACGTCTGCCCAGGCTTTTCTTGAGATAGTCTCGCCGCCGCCAGCTTCCGCAACTCGTCATAGACTAGCGGCAGCAATTTCTCAGCGGCTAATGGATCGCCAGCTTCGATCTGGCCCAGAATTTGGGTGACATCATGCATTGGGAAAGGCTCGGTAGGGGTTGGACTCAGCTGTTACTATACCTTCCCCGCGTCGGAATGATATTTCTGAGCGTGAATATTCTGCATGCCACTTATTGCTAGTAAAGGTGTTTCACCCCAATAGATGCTCCCAGAATTAGTGCCAGAAATAGCTGGAGGGAATGGTCGAATCGACGCAGGTCGATGGCTTGTGAAGTACGCCTAGTGGAGCAACGCCAGACGCAACGCTTTACGCATCGATACCGCGAGAGATCAATGGCAAGGACGCGGGACAGATCACCCGCCGATTTGATACATGGCCCGTTCTGGCTGTTTAAAGTCGCTTGACGAAATGCCGTGTGAGGCGTACTTGTTCTTAATGCATTGCGAAACAACTTCGTATATCGTTTCGTCGGTTGCATTCGATTCGCATGCAACTTTGAGATCCCATTCTTCGCGACCAAAAAGACAATTCCGTAACTTGCCGTCAGCTGTCAGCCGAATGCGATTGCACGATTGACAGAATGGCTTGGATACTGGATCAATGAAGCCGACTCCGCCTCGACCATCCATGAATCCAAAGTCACTCGAAGGCTGGGCGGGATCCGTTCTCGGAATCGAAGCAAGCGGACCGAAGTGCGTTTCAAGGTGCGTGCGAAGTTCGCTCCCGTTGACCACTTGCTCCTGGCTCCAAAGCCGATCTGCATCCAACGGCATGAACTCGATGAATCGGATGAACAAATTTCGGTCGCGAGCAAATTCCACTAAAGGGATACAGTCTTGCATATTGATTTCGCGAAGCACCAAAGCGTTTAGCCTAACTTTCAACTTGCTGGCAACAGCAGCGTCAATACCCGCAAGCACTTGGTCAAGACCATCGCGTCGCGAGATCTGCTTGAACGCACTCTCTCGTAACGTGTCCAAGGATATATTGACGTGAGTTAGGCCAGCATCTTGAAGCGCTGAGACTTTGTCCGCTAGCAGCATCGCGTTGGTCGTCATTGCTATCTGCTGTAAACCTGGGAGGGCAGCAAGTTGCCCAACCAACTGTTCCAAGTTCGGACGCATGAGGGGCTCACCGCCAGTTAGCCTCACTTTGTTTATGCCAGATCGTGCCAAGATCGAAACGATGCGAGCGATAGAGCTATAAGGCAGCAGACGGTGCTGCGGCAGAAAGCCTGAAACGGTTTCGGGCATACAATAGCGGCATCGAATGTTACAAGCGTCCGTAACGCTTATTCGTAGCGACTCATGAACTCGTCCAAACGAATCGACAAGCGGTGGCAATCGGCCAATCTTCCCGTCGACGGACTCGGAATGTGTGGATTGCCTCATGAGTTTGCCGAGGGGTGAATCCATTTGGGTGGTTGGGCAGCAAACCATTCTTTCTTCCAAATTGGCACTTCTTTCTTGAGTTCGTCAATTAGCCACTTCCCTGCTTCGAAGGCTTCCGAGCGGTGCGGCGTGCTAACGACGACGGCGACGCTCGGTTCCTTGATCTCGACGCGACCAAGTCGATGCACGATTGCAACAGAGCGTATGGGCCATCGTTCACATGCAATTCTCTCCAGTTCAGCCATCTTGGCCAGTGCCATTTCGCGATACCCCTCGTATTCTAGGTATGCGGTTTCCGTTCGTCCCGTTTCCGCGTTTCCAGTCCAACGGCGTGTTGTGCCCAAAAACAGAACGGTTGCACCGCATTCATCGTTGGCAGAATCGAACAAAAGTCTGTCAAGCGGAATAGCGCCTTCCACTAATTCGACCATATCACAAACGGGTTCCTGCAGGAGATAAAAGCACAACGCGTAAGGGATTAGGCCGCATAATTTGCAGCCAAGATCTCGCTCGCCATGTAAAATGGCACACACAACTTAGTCTAGCCTAATGAACAAAGACTGTCATTTGAAATCCGATTTCGTCAGGTATTACAGGCTGGGCGGAATTAGCCAGTGTAATTCCGCAGAACGGGTTGCTAGCCCGAATTATTCATTGGCTATCGAGTTTTCGTTGTAAGGTAATGCTGCGAAAGACATTTCTCATCGTCCTGCCTCAATCGTCCTGCCAAATCCTCACAGCATACGGTAGCAGAACGATGTGAGCAGAATGATGCGCCGAGCATCGCAACCCGACAAAATCAATGCAAGTTACGAAAAATCGAATTTTGTCTTATGCTTTAGCTTGTCCGAAATAGCAGCGAACGACAAAGGATTCAAAATGACAACTTCTGAGCAATCAAACCGGCCTTTGGCCAACAGTCCCGTTCAGCGCACTTTGCGCTGGTGGCCCGCCGCTTTTCTCGTTGTGGCGATGGTCTTATTGCGCAAACTGCCTGACACAATGGAAGCGCCAAGCATTCTTGTCTTTATGCTTGGCTTCATGGGGCCAGCGGGCCTTGGATTGCTGATTATGCTGTGGTGGCTTTTCGCGAGTCGCGCCCACTGGAAAGAAAAACTGATCGGATTTGTTGCCGTCGCGATTATTGGTTTCGTTGCCATTTCGCTTTGCCATTTTACCATGCAAGGCATGAGCGTCGTCATCTTTCTCATCCCTTATGGTACAGCAGCATACGCTATTCCGTTGATCCTATTTGCTAATCAGCCGTCGATACGACTTCCTGCGGCTCTCGTAAGCGCGGTCATCGGATTCGGCTACTGGGATCTTCTGCAATCAGGAGGAGTATCGGGAAAATTTGTTGCCGACTTTTCTTGGCGGTGGGAATCGACTGCCGAAGAAAAATATCTAAAGAGTCTGGCAAACGAAGTACCTGCAAAGCCAGTTGAAACAAATGAAGCTCCCATAACGCTCGCTTCGGCAGTTTGGCCCAACTTTCGCGGTTCATCGCGAGACGGAAAGCTAGTGGGCGTATCGCTCAGCGAGGACTGGATCGCTACACCGCCAAAGCTGATTTGGAAATTGCCAATTGGCCCAGGTTGGTCTTCGTTTTCCGTTGCAGGAGATCGTTTATTTACCCAAGAGCAACGAGGTGAAAAGGAAGCAGTTGTTTGCTTGGACGCAAAAACAGGTTTGAAGGTTTGGGAACATGAGTACGTTAGTCGCTTTTGGGAATCGGTAGCCGGTGCAGGCCCAAGAGCAACTCCAACCATTGCGGACGAAGGATTATTCTCGCTGGGTGCAAACGGCATTTTGACCTGCTTGAACCCAAGCACTGGAGCAAAGATCTGGGAAAGGGACCTACAAGTCGATTCGGGCCGAAAGCCTCCGATGTGGGGATTCGCATCCTCTCCCCTGGTCACCGAAGGCGTTGTGATCGTTCACGCCGGTGGATCAGGTGACAAAGGAATTTTGGCATATGATGCCAAGTCAGGAGAATCGAAATGGTCAATTGCATCCGGCGATCACAGTTATAGTTCTGCTCAATTAGCCAGTTTCGACGCCGTGTCTGGCGTTCTCATGGAGACAAACGCTGGTCTGCAATTCGTCAGCGCGATCGATGGCAAACAGTTTTGGCGGTTCGATTCTCCGAGCACGAACTATCGCACTCTTCAACCATTAGTTTTAGGTAATTCCGTTTTGTTAGCAAACAGTATGGGGGAAGGTACAAAACGGCTGTCTGTATCACTCAATGGTGACCAATGGTCGATTAAGGAAGAATGGTCATCTCGGGATATGAAGCCCGACTTCAACGACTTTGTCGAACATAATGGAAGTCTTTACGGATTTGACAGCAACATCTTTTCCTGTATTGATTTGGCAACTGGAAAACGTCAATGGAAGAAGGGCCGATATGGCAATGGACAGGTTCTGATGCTATGCGACGCAGCTCAAATGCTTGTTACCTCGGAAACCGGTGAATTGGTCCTGTTGCGAGCCGATTCCAGTTTGATGAAAGAGCTAGGTAGGTTTCAAGCGATCGAAGGAAAAACTTGGAATCATTCCGTAGTCGCTGGAAACAGGGTCTACATTCGAAACGCAGAACAAGCCGCATGCTACGAGTTGCCAATACAATGACTCCAATCGTTTTGCCTACCATTTGTGCTTTGGATTGCCCCGACGCTTGCTCTCTGCATATTACAGTCGAAGGTGATCGCGTTACTCAACTTACAGGTGATCCGTCCCATCCGGTGACGCAAGGATTTGCATGCGTCAAGATGGCACGCTACCCGCAACGCCAAGAACAAGATGATCGACTCTTGCTCCCACAGCGCCGAGTCGGAAAGAAAGGGGAGGGACGTTTTGAAACGATTTCTTGGGACACCGCACTGGATGAGATCGCAGAACGAACCAGCTCGATCGTAAAACAGCATGGCCCCCAATCCATTTTGCCGTACTGCTACGGGGGGACCATGGGAGTTATCGAAGGCTCTTCGCCGTTTGCTTTTTTTCGACGGCTCGGAGCGTTAGAGTTGGATCAAACGATTTGCGCGTCTACCGGCGGCACTGCATGGGAAGCGAACTACGGGCCTAACAAGATTGGCACCGATCCTGAAGACCTAATCCATTCTAAATACATCGTGCTTTGGGGCATCAATGCGCTTCGAAGCAATTCACACATCGCTCCTTTTTTGAAAGAGGCCCGAAAAAAAGGCTGCCACATCCTTCATATCGATCCCTATCGCAACGAAACCTCACGATTTGCAGATGAGCATTGGCAAATCAAAGTCGGTACGGATGCCGCGTTGGCGTTAGCGATCGGTAACGAAATTTTCCGCAACAACTGGCAAGACAACGATTACCTCAATGAACACGCGATCGGTATCGAAGAGTACCGCAATGCCTGCAGTGAATGGTCTCTCGAACGGGCCTCTGAATACTGTGGCATATCGCTTATAGCATTGAGAGACATGGTGCGGAGATTTGCCACCGGCGAAGCGTCGTTCATCAAGGTCGGATATGGCATGACACGCAACGAAGGAGGTGGAAATGCACTTCGAGCGATTACACTGTTGCCTGCATTGATCGGAGCTTGGCGAAAAAAGGGGGGCGGCGGGTGTTTGTCGACTAGCGGCGCATTTGGATTGAACACACAACGTGTTTCGGGGAGCCATTTGATCCGACCTGGATCGCGACACGTCAACATGGTCTTGCTCGCATCCGAGCTCGACCCAAAATCGACAAGTATCCGAGGACTGTTTGTGTACAACAGCAATCCGGCGGCCGTCGCGCCCGATTCCTCGCGCGTTCGACATGGGTTGAGTAACGACAGTCTCTTTACCGTCGTTTTAGAACACTTCCAAACCGATACAGCTGACTACGCTGACTACTTGTTGCCAGCGACGACGTTTCTGGAACATACCGATGTGTATACCGCGTATGGCCACTATTATTTGCAGTATTCAGAGCCTGTCGTTGCCGCGCGAGGGCAGGCCAAATCGAACCGATGGGTATTCGCCGAACTGGCACGCCGCTTGGGCTTTGAGGACGAGTGTCTGTTCTGGACGCCTAAACAGATCGTGGAGGAGCTGTTGGCTTCGTCGAATCCGAAGCTGGCGGGTATTACAGCCGAGCGGCTTAAGAGTGAACGAAGTATCAAGCTGAAATTGCCCGAGCCCTTCTTGCCGTTTTCGGACGGCAGCAATTTCCCCGATCGGAAGATACGCTTTTCGCCGGCACCACAACAGTTGGAGTTTGAAGTTCAACCGACTGCAGATTACCCATTGCGGCTGATTTCGCCGCCAGGGCCATATATTCTCAACACGTCCATGGGCAACGTGCCGAGCGTAATCAAGATGGCGGGTGGCGAGCCTCAAATCATTATTCATCCAACGGACGCAGCCCCACTTGGAATTGTTGACGGTGATCAAGTGGATGTGGCAAGTTGCAACGGCAGCATTCGCCGCAAGGTGATCGTTAGCGAAGATGCGAGACCAGGAGTTGCAGTTGCCTTAGGTCAATGGTGGCCAAAGCTAACTTCAGATAGAAAGAGCCTCAACGACATAACCAGCGAGCGTTTAACGGATCTCGGCGGTGGGAGCACATTTGGGAATCCCGTTGTGCGAGTCACCAAGTGTTTGTGAAGTCCGCGAACGAGCGAAGCTCGACTACGTGCCTGTAGCCTTGAAGCATAACAATCCAGTATGGCCGCCTGCGGTATTTTGGAATCCCGCAGCCTTGTGCTGACGTGATAAACGATGTTGTAAAAAGTTGCGTCATAGTTCACGTTGTTTGCTCCCGGGACGGGATGAATACCAAACGGCGGCGTT
>JAYTVL010000112.1:0-28621 GCA_043744075.1 Pirellula sp.
AAACGAACATGGGCTTCACGCAGGCTGTATAACCCATGATCTGTAAAGAATGAATTTGGCCAACGGTTCGTTCTGGGCAAGCGTTTGGGATTCTTACGACTCCGCTTCGGAAGCATGCGACGCTATAGTGCATCGCTACTGAATTCAGCGTCAAATCAGATTGTCCATAGGTTCGCCCGAAACTTCTCATTAAAGAACATCAGCGGCAATTTAGTCGCGGTAAAGCTCGCACATTGTCCTTGAATCTCACGGAGTCTACAAAATGAGTGCTGATGAACTCGCTTTCCTCGCTTATCTCATCTAATACAAACGTCGACGCCTATTGGACGTCCGCGCGCACCACTAACGACATCTAGCTAGCTAAAACGAGACGCTAAAAATGGGAACCGAAAGCGAGTTTCACGATCAGACAATCACCTTTCGAGAATACGCGACGATTGCAATCGCGACCGCCGCTTGCTTCGTCGCGAGCGCTGTCCCGTGGTTATCGTACGGCAACACCGAAATGGACGGCTTCATCTTGTTTCTTTGGATCGCGGCTCCAAATTTATCTGCGATGATCGCCAACTATTGCCTAAGTCTGCGGAGGCTTGGAGGCAGGCGTCCGGGTGCAGGGATTTTGATTCTCTCAGTTGGCTTGGTTCCGTGTTTAATCGGCGCAGTCATGGCTCGAGTGATCAAAGACACGTTGACAGATCAATCATCGCATAACTTATGGCCGTTCGAATTGATCGTTGCTTCCATTCCTGCCGGATTAGGCGCAACGATCGGAGCAGCGGTTGGCTGGTTCATCGCCTGGATTCGAAGACTGGCTGCGAAAGCGAACTGAAACCAAGAGAGTACTACACCCGTCGAAATAAGGAGCTACCAAACCCCAGAATTAACGAATACCCCTTTGTTCCTCGCGTCTCTGCTCCTTTGCTCTCCTTCCCTCGTGGACCCGATATGTTGGCTACATCAGAATCTTTCCAATTGGCGGTTGCCCACCAAAAATGATACAATAAAACCGCTGGCTTGGAATACCGGCCAACATTGGATAAGAGCGTTTCGAGGCGACTATGGTTTTGAGCATAAGCATCCCTGACGGAATGGAACGACTCCTCGCTGAGCAAGCTGCTTTGCGTGGACTGTCAGTAGAATCGTATGCCGTAGACTTGATTCGAAAGGGCATTAGTGGTGGCCGGTCGTTTGACGAAATCTTGGCTCCATTTCGTGAGCAAGTTGCAAGTTCGGAAATCCAGGACGCTGAGCTTGATGGCCTTTTCGAATCAGCTCGCAACGAAGTCTACGATGCCAAGCAAAGGCAAAAGTAATTGGCTAAGCCGCGAGTCGTTTTCGACTGCATGATATTTCTGCAAGCTGCTGCAAAGCCGTTGGGACCAGCAGCCGCGCTTCTTGAACTTGTCGAAATTGGCGAACTTGGACTGTTCGTTTCGGAAGCCTGTATAGAGGAAATTCGAGATGTCTTGGCTCGTCCAAGTCTTCAACGTAAATTTCCATCGCTAACGATTTCGACTATTAGCGATTTCCTAGAGCGAATTCGGCTGTGCTCGGTGCTCACGAAAGATGTGCCTCGTCTATTTACGCTTGATCGCGACCCTAAGGATGCGAAGTACGTCGACCTAGTGATTGCAACAAGGGCTGACTTTCTCGTGACGCGTGACAATGACCTTCTTGATCTCAGAGAGGCCGGGAGCCCGCTATTTCCGATTTTCGAACAACTTGATTTGAAATGCAAAATCGTTGATCCCTTCCAGATGCTTTCCTATTTGCGGACTCGTTGACGAACCTAGACCCTCTAACTTCCATATTACCAACCAGATTGAACCAAGTTCTCATCGGTAATTCTACACCCGTCGAAATAAGGGGCTACCAACCCCCTGCCACCCGGTCCCCTGGTATATTCTACTGCGGCGTGAATAGACCATCGTATGGCTAGCGGGAAAGCACTGGAAGCTGCAGCGAGCTGGCATGCTTCTTGTTGCGAAACACACGGTGCTGGGCTCGCACGAAATCGGATTCGACAGCTTCGAAAATGTTCGGAACGTACTTCTGTGGATTGCGATCGATAAAGGGAAACCAACTGCTCTGCACATGGATCATAATGCGATGCCCGCGTTGGAAGGTATGGAAGAGGTCGCTCAATTCCAATTGGACTTGAGTTGGTTGATTGGCTTCAAATGGTTTTGGGTTCGCAAAGCTTTCACGGAATCGGCCGCGAATGACCGCAGCTCGCACCAATTCATGACGGCCACTAGGTTTGGGTTGTGCGGCTGCGTTTGGACGGTTGCGTGAATTATCTACAGATTGTCCCGGCTCCTCGTCAATGATCTTGACCACCCAATCTGCATCGCTTTGACTGGTAGATACCCAGAGGTTCGCGAGGATCGGGCCAGCTAAAGTCATGGGTTCGGTCAACACTTCGCTGCGATAGACTAAGACATCGGGTCTCCAAGATGCGAAGCGTTGGTCTTCGGTCACGTAATCCTTGGCCCAAGCGGTCGTAATTTCCATGGTGTACGGTACGGGCTTGTTGGGATCACTCACGAATTCATCAGATGCCTCGGAATCGGTCGGCATTTGCGAGGAGAGCTTGCCTCTATCGGCCAAATACAAGCTCGTCTGGACAACTTGCTTGGGTGGCCATTGTTCAAACTGCTGCCAGCGATTTGCACCCGTCTCAAAAACGGTGGCTTCCGCGATCTCTGACTTGCCTTTTTCATTCCCCATGGCTTGTGGTCGCAAATTTGATTCAAAAAATGGAAGCAAAACATTTTGGTGATACCAATTCGATGTTGCAAAACCGAAATCGGCTTGGCCAAGCTTTCGACCTTCGTCTCCACTCCACTGACCATGCGACCAAGGGCCCATGACCAAGTGGTTCTTGGCATTTGGGTTCTGCTTTTCGATGGCTGCGTACGTCTTCAATGGACCGTACAAGTCCTCCGTATCGTACCAGCCACCGACCGTCAGGACGGATGCATGGATGTTCTTGAGGTGAGGCAGAATGTTGCGTTCTTGCCAAAATCGATCGTAGTTGGGATGGGACTCAAGATCATTCCAAAAGCGTATCTCCTCTTTGAAGTGCTTGTTGTCCACGTTGCTCAGAGGACCAAGGTCCAAGAAGAACTGGTAACCATCTCGGGAAGGGAACTGAAAGGCGGGATTGCTTTCGGTGGTTGGATCAGGACGGGACCGGCCAAACGAATAAAAAAAGTTGAACCCCATCGGCAAGACGAACGCGCCGTTGCGATGGAAATCATCGAAGAACCAATCTGCAATCGGAGCTTGGGGCGATACGGCCTTTAGGGCAGGATGAGAATCGATGGCACCCGCAGAGGTATAAAAGCCGGGATACGAGATTCCCCATTGCCCGACTCTCTCGTTATTTCTCGCGACGTTGCCTACCAACCAATCGATGGTGTCGTACGTATCGCTGCTTTCGTCGATTTGCTCCTTGCTCGTTTTGTTGTCGATGTGAGGTCGCATGTCCAAGAACTGGCCACCACTCATGTATCTTCCTCGCACATCTTGAAAGACAAAAATGTATTTATTCGTTTCAAACTCAGGGGAAGGGCCAAGCCGCGACTTATACTGTGACAGACCGTAAGGGCCGACGCCGTAGGGAGTACGGGTCATCAGAATCGGATACTGCTTGGTCGGATCCGTAGCATTGGGCTCGTAAATCGAAGTAAAGAGTTCGACACCGTCTCGCATCCGAATCTTGACTTCCGTCTTGCTGTAATTGGCCCTTATATACTCTCCGCGTTCGTCCACTGGTGCTTGAGCGAACAAGACTGGGGTGATTGCTCCAAACCAGACAACGGAGAGAAGAAGCTTGTTGATGAGTGTCATGGCGATAGATGCAGAGGTTTTAAGGCGAGGGGCAGTTGAAATCTTACTGTAGCCATCTCGTGGCACGGGCGTCTCGCCCGTAAAACATGGGCGGGACGCCCATGCCACTTGGTATGTTTGATTCTGCCACTCGCCTAATAGTCGAATGGTGGCGAGTACGACAAGTTATCTATGTGTTTGAACCATTTAAAATGATAGCCTTCGGCATGGATTGCCAACAAGTCCAGACGGGGGAATTGTTGGAATTCCTGTGACATGGTAATGTCTCGTTACTTAAGGTTGGGATGAACGAATAACAATCCATCCCAACTGGAGCGAAGGGATAGATTATACGCTGAATTGGATACTTCGCTTGAACCAACTACTGGCGAAATTAACGGGAAGGGCGTCGCTGGAGAAGCTTTGTGAAAATCCGAAACTTGCTTGGCAGAAAAGGTATTCATTCTTTGAACCTACATTGCACGCTCAGGACACGCCCTCCTGAGTAAGATATCGAAATCCTAGCACTGAGCAAACTGCCGACTCAATTTACACGCGGATAGATGACCGGGCGTTATCGGTGGCACCATCCAATTAAGTGAGCCCATCATGCAGGAGATAAGCCGCCCAAGTCAACTTGGCAGTGAATATCGGGTCACACAAACTTTTGGGAATCGTCTGCGTAGAAACGCGAATATCGGTATCCGGCGGGTGCGTACTCTCAAATGGCGTTTGCGCCTTATGATGTATATTCATACATGATAACTTGATTCGCTTCGATAAGCCTGGCGTACTCCGTCAAAGAGGCCTCGATGTGGTAGCATTGGCACCGTTCGTTTCAAACTCGTGATTGCCTAACTTCGTCCCACAGTTTGATGTGGGCGGCAGGCAGAGCGGTCGCAGGTTCGAGGATGACAAAGAAAAACTTGGAGTCACTCAATGGTTGATTTCTACCGCTTTGCGAACGCAATCGCATGCGTTTCATTAGCACTTGTTCCCTCAATCGCCTTCGCTCAAGACGTGACTCCTCTACGCCATCAATCGAACGATGGAGTCGTGATTCATGATGCCCCCCAGAGTGGAGTGATGCAGGGCTCTCCGCCAGCGGAAGATCAACTCGTTACTCGCGCAAACTACCAGAGCACGCATGACAAACTGCGTTGGTCAATGCAGCATTGGCGTCAACTTTATCCGACGGAGTCAGTGACCAGAGGCCGTGCGACGATTTTTGTTTTTGAGCGAAGTCCACTCAATTTGATGTCCTGGAAATTCCCAAAGCTTAATGGCTCAACCACGACCGTTGAGGCTGCGGTCGAAAGTCTTGATATTGATGCGTTCGTAGTGTTGCATCGAGGAAAGATTGTTAGCGAGCACTATTTCCATGGCATGCTTCCCGAAACTCCTCATTACTTGATGTCGGTCAATAAGTCTCTGGTTGCTACAATCATTGCATCACTTATTGCAGACAAGACGCTTAGCCTTGACGAGAGAATTGAAACTTACGTGCCCGAACTGAGGCGTTCGGCGTATGTCGGAGCCACTGTTCGCCAAATACTGAACATGTTGTCGGCGGTCGAATATACATACGACGGCGCGAATCCGACGATCGCTAAGCATGACGAATCGATATTGCCTGAAGCAGCCTACCTGGGCGGAGCGGTTGGAGAGCAGGAATTCATGCTGAAACTTCTCCCGAGAACAGGCTTCAGTCATGGCGAAGGCATGATGTACAAGGAGACCGATCCAGCGGTGCTCGTTTGGGCTGCAGAGAAGGCAACAGGTCGGCGATTTGCAGACATCGCTAGTGAACTCTTGTGGTCAAAGCTCGGCGCAGAGTTCCCACTCGAAGTAGTCGTTGACTCGAAAGGACACTGGACGCACCAGATTTCAGCAACTGCGCGCGATTTGGCTCGGTGGAGTCAAATGTTGCTCAACGGTGGTGAGTTCAACGATCATATAATTGTTCCAAGTTGGTTTATCGAGGACGTTCGAGCGAATGGAGACGTGAGCCGACTTAGGGGAGCACCTTTAACTGGGCGACTCTTCCCTGACGGTGTTGGTTACGGCAACTTCTTCTATCGAGACACCCTTGGTGACAATGCAATCGCAGCTGCAGGTGGTTTTGGGCAGTTTTGTTACATGAGCCCGGAGCAAGGTACAGCGATAGTAATTTTGTCATCAACAGAAGGCTGGGATCAGAGACTCGCGGCTGGCATGACGTTTAACCAGCTTTTTGAGGAAGACGTCCTGCAAGAAGCTGATCGTTGGCATCTCTGCCGCCAAATATGCCACTTGCTGTCCAAGGACGACAGCAAGTGAAACCAACGTTTCCTCGGACGATACACAGGTCGCCGGACATTGAGGGAAGGTGCCATCGATTCAAATCGCATGACGTCAGGGCATAGCAATTGGCGATCATGATTACATTACGAAATAGTTGTTAAGTCGGGTTGTCCGTAGAGGGATTGGCATGTCCCTGGTTCATGAGCGTTTCGCCCAGCGTCTATTTTGCCCTGCGTTTCCAAATCATTGGATTGCGGTGGCCATGTAGAATTGCCAAAATCTCGATACGTCCGGTTACTTCTCGAAAAGAAACAACAAACGGAAACCGTTTTAGCGGGCATTGCCGGACGTTTTTGTAAACAATTGCAAATTGTCCTGGACTGCTTGCAATTCGGCTTACTGCAATCTGTGCACATTCGACGAAGCCTTCCGCAAGCTCTTCACTTTGTCCCCTGTAATGATCTCTAGCTTCACGTAGATCGAGCTTGGCCGATGGCGTGAATAATACATAGAGGGCCATTACTTATCCCGAAGCTCGCGGAATACCTTGTCGGCTGGAATCAACGCTCCTGGATCGGCATCCGCCTCGGCAAGGCGTTGATCGAGAATATGTGCATGCGCATCACTTAGTGGCTGCGTCACGCCGTCTTCGGCGATGCTTTCCCAGATCTTGGTAACTAATTCCATTCGATCATTGACCGACAACTTCAGGATTTCATTTGGTAATTGGACATCCGACATCTTTGACTCCTTTTTGGTTGATCTTTCTTATTGTAGACGAATCCTCCCCAGCTGCCAACGACGTCAACCTGATCAAGCCAAGTCTTGTCCCAGGTGACGTAGAAATCACCAAATTCCACGCACTAACCCGTTTTTGGCATGGGCACAAGTTCACCGCGACGGTTGAGCGCGACGACACTGGATTCGCGTTTTCGCAACCGTCAGTCTGATCCACTGAGTCGATTTGACAGTTTTCGTCCGTGTCTTTCGACAACAACTGCGTTAAGCCTTTGACATTGCAACTCACTCAGGACTAACCGTCCTGAGTCACCAAACGCTTTCCGTATCGGCACCTAGGTCTTATCGAACCAACGAACTTTTTCACTACATTCCTAGTTGCCGCCGTTGTTGCCGCCGTTTCTGAAGCTCCTTGAGCCGGCAAGTTCATACGGCTTTTTCGGTCAATCGACTCGCGGTAGCCATCACTTCATCGCTGAACTTTCGACCCATTTCCTTGACGAGCACGATTTTGGCTCAAACCAAGCTATTGACTTCCAAGGATGATCTACCTTCTAGTAGTGATTCCAGTTTGGCGGAGGCTTCATTGCTGTTCTTGAGTATGTGCTGCTGTGGGAGTGCGTTGCTGGTCCGCATCTAGCGTTGCAGAGAACCTCTGAACCGATATGTGCTGCTCACTTTAGCGGTAATCGCAACTTCATTTCCAAGGCCGCAATTTGTTTACGCAGGTCCTCGATTTCGTGTTCCTTCTCTTCTAGGTCCTCTCTGAGTCGCGCAAGTCGTTTTTCAGTGGCTGTTGGCAATACACGATTCACAACTTCAAGCAGTAGAAGTGCCCTGAAACCACGCATGGAGAGGCCACGCAATCGGTATACGCGAATTAGTCGAGCGAGCTGTTGTAGCTTAGCGGCCTTAAGAAGTTTCGCAGTGCGTAGCGATTGCAACGTTCGGAGAAAGGAAACCAGTGGCAGTATGATGATCAGCAGATCAAGCCAGTGTCGCTTGCAGTATTTCAACTTACTTGGAGCGACAGATATCATTACAATGAACTCGAGGGCAAAGCAGTACCAGATCAGCCCGGCACTAAAATGCAATATGAAGCGTAACCATGGGTATTCTGCAACCTGTTGTGCATAAAAAAACTGCAATACCAGCACCGGCAAAATCAATAGTGCGACAAAAATCATCGGTACGCTAAATGCTCGTTCAAGCCGCTTGCGCAGGTGATAGTCGGCTTTCTGCCAACCCCATTTTGGAAACCATATACGATCTTCTTCCTCTTGATCGCGTCGGCAAACTCGCAGCGGTGGGAAGACGCAAAACAGCCATGCGAATCTATGTTGTTCCAAGAAACGGCGGTTTTGATCGCGTAGCCAAAAGTCTTTCACCAATTCGGCGATAAACACCGGCCACAGTCCCAGCATGATGAGGCCGATGGGAATGCCCCAGCGGTGCGAGAGTGCCTCATACTCTAACTCACGCTCCAGGGCCAATTGGTCGATCGCTATTAGCTTAATGAACTCGTCGTCGGCGGAAATGGTCTCATTGACTCGTGGGACATCGATCACCAGTACTACAATAGCAGCAAACAATGCTAAGAAAACCAGAGAGCAAGCGAACAACCACGGCGCTAAAAGTTCCGTCAATCGTCGTCGGTCGGCATTCCAAAAGGCAGGCAAGGATAGAAAACTCCAGTGGTGATGTCGCAGCCAGTGATAGGCAGTCAAACGTTGTAGATTAGAACACAAATCGAATCGATTCCGTTCTGCAAGGTAATCCACGGTAACTGCGACTATTTGTCTCTTTGCAACTATGTCAACAAAATTGCCAATATAACGGTTGCTACAAAGACGAATAAACCCGACTCGTTGAGAGTATCTTTTGGAAGATACCTTCCACCAATTGCGGGTAGGTAGTAGACTTTGCGAAAACCTCAAATGCACGCCGTGTGGCGTGGCGATTGCCAGAAAGAAGCGACTCTTTAATCCATCATGCAACGATTTTTGTTCCCTCGCTGGACGAACAAATTCTTGGCTTTGCTAGGAGTTTTGGCTGCTGCCGGTGGCGCCTATGCCGGTGCCCTGTTCTTAGGTGCGACGAGTCCTGTAACGCTGAATACCGGTTATCGTCCGGAACAGCCCGTGCCATTTAGTCATGCATTGCATGCAGGCGAATTGAAAATGGACTGCCGCTATTGCCATAATACGGTAGACAAGTCCGCCCATTCAAGTATTCCTCCGACACAGACTTGTATCAACTGCCACAGCCCGAAGACGGCAGCGGGAGCTCCTGCGTTGTCTGCAGTCCACTCAGAAAGCCGAAAGTTGAAGCCAGTTCACGATAGCTGGAGAACAGGCGAGTCGGTCGACTGGATTCGAGTTCACAGACTGCCTGACTTCGTGTTTTTTAACCATTCTGCTCACGTGAACCGTGGGGTCTCCTGCGTTACATGCCACGGTCGAGTGGATCAGATGGAAATTGTTTATCAAGCCAAAGATCAGTCGATGACTTGGTGCATCGACTGCCACCGAAACCCCGAACGACATCTGCGTCCTGTTGAAGAAATTACAAATCTTGCTTGGTCTGCTGGTTCCGAAGCCGATCAGTTGGCTCTGGGCTCGAGATTAAAAGCCGAGAAAAACATCAATCCTCAAGCCAATTGTGCGGTCTGCCACCGATGAGTCAATCTGGTATCGATCACCAAAAGCGTTATTTTCGCAGCTTAGACGAGCTACAGCAAACTCCTGAGTTTGAGCAGTTCCTATCGCGAGAATTCCCTCAAGCAGCTTCCGAATTCCCTGAGGGGGTTTCGAGGCGTCGTTGGCTGCAAATGATGAGCGCATCGCTTGCGCTGGGTGGAGTTGCGGGCTGCCGTTACAACCGAGAGGAAATTGCTGCCTTCGTTGTTCGCCCTGAGGGTCGCTTCGAGGGAGTGGCGCAGTACTTTGCAACCAATTTCGAGTGGGCTGGGCGAGCTGTTCATGCGTTGGTCACGTGCCGCGAAGGTCGTCCGCTAAAAGTAGATGGGAATGCAGATCATCCTGCTTACGCTCTCAGTCAACCGACCGACTTTTCCGAAAACAAAAAACTGCGGTCGGCGGGTACTGATGCTTTCACGCAGGCATCCATTTTGTCCCTATACGACCAGGACAGAATAGCTGGCGTACTGCTACGCACTTCTCCAGGTAAAGCTCCAAAGCGATTCGTTATTGCCGACAAGAAGGCAGATCCGGACGATCACAAAAACTCGCTCAAGAGTTGGGAGGTGTTTGGCGAGTACGTAGCAGACCAGCGAACGAAACTTGGGGCTTCAGGCGGCGAAGGGCTTGCGGTTATTTACGAGCCCTCACGAAGTCCGTCTGTGCGTCGAATGCTCGCTGAAGTCGTAAAGACATACCCGAAAGCAACATTGGTTCGCTATGAGTCAGTTTTCTCCGGCAATGTTGGCAAAGCGATCGATGCCGCGGGGGCTGGCAAAGCGTCCATGGTATTTGACTTAGAGCAAGCCAAGGTGATCGTGTCGTTGGATGCAGATCTTTTGGGCGCGGATTCCAATGCGGTTCATTATTCTCGGCAATTTGCGAATCATCGTTCGCCGAGCGGAGCCTGGATGAATCGTATGTACTGCGTTGAATCGCAGTATTCTGTTACGGGTTCGGCCGCGGATTTCCGCTTAGCTTTGCAGTCTTCGCAGATACCAGCGTTGCTTCGCAAGATCGAAGAAGCGGTGGATGCTGGAGCGATCATCGAGGATAAAAGTGAGGCCGTTCCATTTAATGAACTGAAGGGTGCTGAGCGAGTTAATAGAGCGATCGAGTGCATTGCGAGCGATTTGTTAGCAAACAAAGGGTCAAGCGTGTTGGCGGTAGGAAGCCACCACGCCATGGCAGTGCAATTAGCAGCGATCCGAATCAACGCCAAGCTTGGCAACATTGGCAAGACTGTCAACTTGTATGAAGTCGGCAATGAATTGGCAGGGGTTTCCTCGATCAAATTAGATGAGTTTGTGGCGAGGGCAAAGGACTTTAAGTCACTTTGGATACTAACGCCAAACCCTGTATTTACGCTGGCTGGCGATGTTAAACTTGCCGAAGCGATCAGAACGATTGGCGACTCGGTTTACCTATCTAACTACGACGACGAGACCGCTGACCATTGTGCTTGGACGGTTCCAGCAACGCATCCGCTTGAGGCATGGGGGGACGTGCAGGCATCGGATGGAGTTCTGAGCATCGGTCAACCGATGATTTCGCCTCTGTTGGTCGGAAGCAAATCGATGATTGAATTCCTGGCGATTATGTTGAACATGTCAGAAGTGGACGGTCAAAAGATCGTCATGGAGACAGCAAGTCGAGTGTTGGGTGCCTCCATTAGTGAACGTGATTGGAAAGAGTCTTTGCATGTCGGCTTTGTTGCAGGTACGGGCGGCAAGAAATTCTCGGGCGAGTTGAAGGCTGACGGAAAAACAGTCACTGGCGGTGGATTGTCAGCGAACCCCTATGTACTGCCAGAGGAAGAAATTCGGTTGGAGCTAAATAGGACCAAATTGGAGGTCGTGTTTTACCCAAGCGATTCGGTTTACGACGGTCGTTTAGGAAACAACGGTTGGTTGCAAGAGTTGCCGCAACCGATCACGAAATTAACTTGGGATAACGCAGCGATATGCAGTATTGGAACTGCGAATCAGCTCGGGCTGAAACAAGGTGAGTTGGTTGGGCTTCGCTTGGGTGATGCCGTTGTCAAGCTCCCTGTTTTTCTTGTGCCTGGCCATGCTGAGGGGTCCTTCACGGTAAATATTGGGTACGGTCGGAGCAAGTCCAAGGGTGGGATTGTCGGAGGAGCGGTCGGAACCAATTTGGCTCCGTTTCGTCGTTGGAATCAAGCGGCCATTTATACTGGAATTGAAGCGATTGGCACTACGGAGCCGTATCGACTTGCGACGACGCAGGATCACTTTGCACTCGATGAAATGGGGATGAGTGAACAAGCCAAACGTTCCCCGCAATTGATCCGTGAAGGCACTTTGGATGAATACAAGTCGGACCCGAGTTTTACCGGGAAGACTGTGGAGCAACATTTCAAGAATGATTCGCTGTGGAAAGAGCCCAAGGTAGATGAGAACTACAAATGGGGCATGACAATCGATTTGAATAAGTGCACAGGTTGCAATGCTTGCGTCGTCGCTTGTCAAGCTGAAAACAACGTGCCGATCGTCGGTAAAGAACAGGTTATCCGAGGCCGGGAAATGCATTGGCTCCGAATTGACCGTTACTTTCAATGCGATCAAGTGGCGATGTCCAAGGCAAATGAATCGTTTAAGGACCCGATTGATGCGAAGATTGTTACACAACCCATGGCCTGTGCTCATTGCGAAACAGCACCCTGCGAAGAGGTTTGTCCAGTTGCAGCGACTGTGCACACGGAAGAGGGGATCAATGCAATGGCTTACAACCGCTGCATAGGCACTCGTTATTGCGGGAACAATTGTCCGTACAAAGTCCGCCGATTCAATTACTTCAATTACAACACGGAATATGGATACTACTACGGATGGCAGGACAATCGCGAAAAGGCTTCGCAGAAACTGCAGTCGTTGGTGCTGAATCCGGAGGTTACCGTCCGCGGGCGTGGCGTAATGGAAAAGTGCACTTATTGCATTCAGCGTGTTCAGAACGGAAAGATTCAGTCGAGAACGAAGGGAGATGGTCGAGTTCACGATGGCGACATTCGGTCCGCTTGCCAAGAGGCATGTCCAAGTCACGCGATTGTTTTCGGTGACTTGAATGACAAGTCCAGTCGAGTTTACCAATCCCAAAACGATTCCAGGGCCTATGCGGTTTTGGAAGAACTGAACATCAAGCCTCGGACTCGATACTTGTCGAGAATTCGAAACGTGCCCAAGCGACTTGCAACTGCAATTCAAAAAACACCAGTACGCCCAGGCGGCCATCACGGCCACGGGGATGACCACTCACATGAATCAGGTGACCATGGCCACCATAGCTAGTAATTTCAACCCTCGAGAAATCGACAACACCGACGACATCCCGGGACGTCGTGCTCCCTTGATCACGGGTGACCAAACGTTTAGCTCGATCACTGATATGGTTTGCCGTGTTGCGGAAGAACCGCAGCCGATGATTTGGTATATCGCATTTGGATTTTCGTCCTTGGTTGCGGTCACTTTCGTATCGTTGATTGGATACTTGATCCTCACTGGTGTTGGTATTTGGGGGAACATGAACCCGGTCTTTTGGGCTTGGCCAATTGTAAATTTCGTTTTCTGGGTCGGTATTGCCCACGCTGGTACGTTGATTTCAGCAATTCTGTTTCTGTTTAGGCAGAATTGGCGAACGAGTATCAATCGAGCGGCTGAAGCAATGACGATTTTTGCTGTTGTCTGCGCAGGTATTTTTCCAGGAATACACGTGGGTCGAGCGTGGCTTGCTTTCTGGCTATTGCCTTATCCGAGTCTTAATCTTTGGATGTGGCCGCAATTTCGAAGTCCATTGCTTTGGGACGTGTTCGCTGTAGGTACTTACGCTTCCGTGTCGCTGGTGTTTTGGTACATGGGCATGATTCCTGACTTAGCGACTTATCGAGATCGTAGCAAATCTCCGTTGCGTCGGATGATTTACGGCGTGCTTTGCTTGGGCTGGACAGGTTCTTGCCGACATTGGTTGCGCTATGAAAAGGCCTATACATTGCTGGCTGCATTTGCCGCACCGTTGGTATTGTCTGTACACACCGTTGTTAGTTTCGACTTCGCCGTTTCGCAGGTCGCTGGTTGGCATACTACCATTTTCCCGCCGTACTTCGTTGCTGGAGCGATTTTTAGCGGATTCGCAATGGTGTTGACCCTGTTAGTACCCTTTCGCACGATCTACAAGCTTGAGAACTTGATTACACTTCGCCACTTAGACAACATGAACAAGATCATCTTGGCGACCGGTTCGTTGGTGGGCTTGGCATATGCAACCGAGTTTTTCATGGCTTGGTATAGCCAGAACCAATACGAATATTTTACATTCTTCAATCGTGCATTCGGCCCGTATTGGTGGGCATATTGGACCATGGTGACTTGCAACGTGATTTCGCCGCAGTTGTTCTGGTTCAAGAAACTGAGAACGTCACCCGTAGCGATGTTCTTCATTTCAATCTTTGTGAATATTGGAATGTGGTTTGAACGATTCGTGATCACTATTACATCGCTTAGCCGTGACTTTTTGCCGAGCTCTTGGGGATACTTTCGGCCAACTATTTTCGACGGCATGATGTTGTTTGGAAGCTTTGGCGTTTTTATCACTCTGTTCCTTTTGTTCTGTAGATTCCTGCCAACGATTGCCATGTCGGAAGTCAAGGGCGTGTTGTCCGCAACAGCGCATGCAGCTCATGCACACGACGGCGCATTTGGCCATGGCCATTAAGTTTCAATTCAATGATTCATGCATGGTTGCCGATTGGCGACCGACACAAAACTAAGAATTTTATCGCTAACCGATACAAACCATGAGCGAGCACAAGCCACGCAAATCCACAGAGAAAAAGATGCCCAGGGCATTCGGCTGGATGGCTGAGTACGAGGACGAGAACTGTCTGCTGACTGCAGCGCGCAAGGTGCGTGACTCAGGCTACACTAAAACCGATGCGTTCACACCGTTCCCTATTCACGGGATTGACGAAGCGCTCGGGATCAAGCCCACGATTTTGCCGTTCATCGTTCTGTGCGCTGGCTTTACTGGCTTAGGCACAGCGCTGTTGATGCAATGGTGGACGAACGCCGTAGATTACCCCTACATCATTTCGGGAAAGCCGTTCGGAATAACTCCAGCCTCCATTCCGGTCGCGTTTGAATTGACGGTTTTGTTTTCAGCGTTTACTGCATTTCTGGGGATGATCGCTCTAAACCAACTGCCCAGATTCAGCAATCCGATCTTTACGAATGCGCGTTTTGACAGAGCAACCGACGATCGTTTCTTTTTGTATGTTCAAGCGACTGATAAATACTACAACCGAGAATCGGTGAAGGAGTTGCTTGGCGCTACCCAGCCTGCTTCCTTAGACGAGGTTCTTGAGGATACGACGCCTAGTTCTTTGCCACGCCCCATCATTCTAGCGTTGCTATTGATCGTGTTAGCGGGTTTGATTCCAGCCATGATCATTTTGAATATGCGAGCGGGATTCAGTACCGCACCAAGATTTCACGTTTTCTTCGATATGGATTTCCAACCCAAGAAAAAGGGACAACAGCCGACTACGCTATTCGCAGACAGTCGAAGCATGCGGCCGCAAGTCAAGGGAACAATAGCGAGAGGACAACTTGAAGAGCAAGATCCGTTCTATATGGGCTACGATCCGTCCAAAATGACTTTGCTTGAAAACTCGTCGAGCGTAGTTCTTGTTTCGACTCAATCGTCAAGTGTAGACAAGCCGGCTGCTGAAGGGGCACAAGCTGCCGCAACACCACTGACCACGAATAATAAAAACGATGGGCAACAGCCCGCGGTTGCGGAAGCTCCGAAATTACCTTGGATCGATAAGCTGCCAATTGAGGCGAACGAAGAGAACATGAAGTTGGGTAAACTCAAGTTTGAAACGTATTGTTCTGCTTGTCATGGGTTCGCTGGATTCGGCGATGGATTGGTTCACAAACGAGCCGACGCATTGGCTCAGGGTTTTTGGTTGCCGCCGACATCGTTTCACCTTGATCGCGTTCGAAATCAACCCGTTGGGCAAATTTTCCATACGATTACTAAGGGACAAGGCAAAATGGCATCGTATGCCTCTTCGCTGACTCCCAAGGACCGTTGGTCGGTCGTGCTTTATGTGCGAGCTCTTCAAAGGTCTCGCAACGCAAACATGGACGATGTTCCCTTGGAGTTTCGTACTAAACTGACCGAAGATCCGAAGCCGGCAGATCCTAATCCCGAAGCAACAAACAAATAAACAAACGGCATCGATCGCAACATGTGCCGAAAACCGTGGGCTAGTGCCCTTCGGCTAATCAGCCGGAACGCGCTAGCGTCCGGTTCAGCCCGACTTATGATCGACGCCAAAAAGACAATCGCAATACTCTCATCGATTATTGCTGCACACTCAATTGAACAAGACAATCGGTATCCCGCAGTCGCGATGAAGTGAAATGAACCTGAACTACGATAAAGCCTCAATCGAAATTCCCGAAGCATGGCGGGCAAAGGCACCGATCATACTGTCGGCAGGACTGGTATGTCTATTCATCGGAATGGCCTTTTGCTTCCTCGTACCTAAGGGGGAGGATTATTCGGCGGCGTTAAGATATCTTACGCACTCGTATTTGGCGAATTTCTTTTACATCTTTTCGTTTGCTCTAGGGGCGTTGTTTTTCATTCTCATTCAGTTTCTGACACGTGCTGGTTGGAGTTCGTCCATACGCCGTTTGGCTGAAATACTGATGGTGATGATTCCATACCTCGCCGTACTCTTCGTCCCCATCATCGTTATGCTTTTTTGGGGCAGTTCTGCCCTGTACGGATGGAACGCAAGTGCCAAGGACATGGAAAATAGCGTTGTTGCTACCAAAGCAACCTTTTACTTAACAAAGGAATTCTTCACGATACGCACGATCGTCTATTTTGCATTTTGGATACTGACTGCAAATTGGTTCTTCCGACTAAGTCGCCAACAGGACGAATCGGGCGATACCGAGCTGTCGTCAATTCGGCAGAAATGGTCCGGACCGCTGATCATGATATTCGCCCTTGCGATGAGTTTTTCAGCGTTCGATTGGCTAATGAGCATCGACGCAGATTGGTATAGCACGATTTTTGGTGTTTACGTGTTTGCTGGGAGCATGATGGGGTTTTTCGCCATGTTGATCGTTATCAGCATGTTGCTTCAGAATGCTGGCAAAGTACAGAAACTGGTGACGGTGGAACATTTCCACGATATGGGTAAATTTACCTTCGGTTTCGTCATGTTTTGGTCTTATATTGCCTTTTCGCAATTGGTACTCATTTGGTACGCTAATATACCCGAGGAAACCTACTGGTATCGAGTGCGCTTAGAAAACAATTGGACAACATTTTCGTACGGACTGATTCCAATTCATTTTGTCATTCCTTTTTTGTTCTTGATGAGTCGGCACATTCGCAGAAGCCGAAAACTATTGGCAATAGGGGCCGGTTGGGTTCTTTTCGCACACTGGTATGACATGACATTCTTGGTGATGCCGAATGCAGGTTCACTGGAGTTTTTCCCGATGTTTGGTCATTTGCTCGGAGGCGTTGGAATGCTTTGTATTTTCGCAGCGATGTTTATTCAACGTGCGGTTGGCGTACCATTGGTTGCAATGCGAGATCCAAGGTTACCCGAAGCGCTGTCCTATGCAAATCCAATCCTATAATCAGGTTTAACATGGCACGATACGACGACTTGAACACGAAAATGATCGCATACGCAACTGTGCTAAGCGTGGTGATCTTGGTTATTATACTTCAGGGCACTCAAGCGCTATGCTACAGCATGTTGAATTACGAGAACGAACGGAAAGACACCAAGAAATTGGATGCTGCAACCGTAACAAAGCGTGAACAATTGCAGTCGCTTAACGGTTATGAAAGAGTAGAAGTGCTAGACGAGGCTGCTCCGCCTGCGAAAAAAGGGGAAGCGGCAGTTATGAAAAAGGTAATTCGCATTCCGGTTGGAGAAGCTCAGAAAATGATTCTAAAGGAATTGCAGGTTGCTCCACCGCCAGTTCCAAGCGTTTGAATTCCACGTAGATCAGACTGACATCAGACTGACAACACCAAGGCGATAGATTCAAAAAACCTATGTACGTAAACTACCCGACAGCAATTCCACGAATTCTGGTGGCATTGATTTGCCTTGTAGGGGTTTCGTGCGCTTTCGCGATGGAGTCGTACGCTTTTGCGTCGTACGACGGGTTACCTGAACGCCTCGATGGGGTTTCAATTGACGAGAAGCTTGGTGACGAAATACCACTGGACGTTTCGTTTATGGACGACCGTGGGGCGATGGTTAGCTTTGGTGACCTCTTGAAAGATGGTGCCCCAATCGTATTTACTCTCAACTACAGCGACTGTCCTGGGTTATGCGTTGCACAGCTGAATGGACTCACTAAAGGGATAAACGAAGTTGGGTCGCTCGCATTAGGCAAAGACTTCAAGATGGTCTCTCTTAGCATCAATCCTCGGGAGGGGCGGGATCGAGCGGAGGCAACCAAGAAAAAATATACCGAAAGCTTGGCGGACCATCATAAAGGGGCAGGATGGAGTTTTCTGGTTGGAGCTGAGCGAGATATCCAACGAATAACTAAATCGGTCGGATTTAATTACACGTTTGATCCCAAGCACAATAGGTATAACCATGCGGCTGCCGCTATTTTTATTTCGCCAAAAGGACGGATCACTCGATACATCTACGAGGTTGGATTCAATCCGGAGACATTGAAAATGGCACTTGTCGAGGCTGGTGAGGGGACAATTGGATCTTCTTTAGACGCATTTGTGCTTTGGTGCTACCACTACGATGCCAACGAGAATCGGTATTCCGCAAACGCAAAAACTTTGTTGTCGATTACGGCAGGATTGTTTTTGACGATAGGGCTCATTGCCTCCCTGCCATTTTGGATTTCGTGGCGGCGGCGTGGCGAGACAATTAGCCACGCGGCCAAAAAACAAGTCCCGACTACAATAATAGAATCATCTTCACTGTCCCAATAAACTAATGATGCCATTCTTTTTAGCAGACATTAACGATACGTTTTGGTTTCCAAAACAGGCTTCCACATTTGCAAAAGATGTGGATTTGCTGTACGACGTAATCCTCTACATAAGTGTTGCGTTCTTCGTTCCGATCATTGCGGCCATGATTTATTTCTCGATGAAGTTTCGCGAAAGGCCGGGTTATCGGGGGTCGACGGAAGCTTTGCACAATACAATTCTTGAAATTGTTTGGTCTGTCGTACCGACGGCGATTGCGGGCGGGATTTTTTGGTATGGATTGCTGGGCTACCTGGATATGCAGCGTCCGCCGACAACCGGTACGGAAGACATTAAAGTTATTGCAAAGAAGTGGAATTGGAACTTCAAGTATAGCAATGGTGCGGAGAGCCCGGAATTGCATGTCCCAATTGGGAGAGCATCCAAAATGATTATGAGATCGGATGACGTCTTGCACAGTTTTTACGTACCAGCTTTTCGGGTAAAACGAGACATTGTTCCAGGCCGATACAACTACACTTGGTTTGAGCCAACTTTGGAAGGCACTTACGATTTGTTCTGTAGCGAGTATTGCGGCGACAACCACAGCAACATGGCTGCGAAGGTTTTTGTGGATAGCGAGGTAAAGTACGCCAAGTTTTTAGCTGAGGCAATCAAAGAACCCGAGGACATTTTAGAACGTGGCAAGTGGCTATATGAACGAAAAGCTTGCAAAGGCTGCCATTACGCTGGCAAGGATGGTGCGCAAGGCCCAGGTCCATCGTATAATGGTTCATGGGGAAAGATGGTGCCCCTGGCCAAGGGCGGTGAAGAACGTTTTGACGATAATTACGTCACAGAGTCGATACTTAACCCTATTGCTAAAGCTCGAAAGGGTTACGAAACGGCTTCGGCGATGCCGTCTTTCAAGGGACAACTTAAAGTCGAGCAAGTCGAAGCTCTGATCGCATTTATTAAATCATTAGAGTCAGCCACGCCGCCAGCCAAGAAATAGGCGACACACGATGTCAGCCACCAATTCAAAACGAATTCAATTTAACGGACAGGAATAGACCCATGAGTGTTGTTACTAAACCAGTGACAATGCCGGCCCCAAACGTTGAGGCGGGCGAAGAAGACAATTACCTGACGCATTCGACAGGTTTTTTGAGTTGGGCGTTGACGCTCGATCACAAGCGGATCGGTTTGATGTACTTGACGTGCGTCATGTCGTCGTTTGCGCTGGGGGGCATTTTGGCGATGCTGGTTCGGCTCCACCTTTGGAATCCGAATCTGGATCCTTCGCAAGCTTTGTTCTCGAACAAAGTTTACAATCAGATCTTCACCCTTCACGGTGCCGTGATGGTGTTCCTGTTTATCATCCCCAGCATTCCGGCAGCACTTGGGAATTTTTTGCTCCCGATTATGCTCGGGGCAAAGGATGTTTGCTTTCCACGATTGAACTTGGGTAGTTTCTATTTGTGGGTAGCTGGCGCAGTGTTCTTTCTCTTTTCTATGTTTGCGACCGGTTTGGATACAGGATGGACGTTTTACACTCCCTACAGTATTGACACGCAAGGGCCTGTGGTTGCTGCGACAATGGGTGTGTTCGTCCTTGGCTTTAGTTCGATTTTCACGGGACTGAATTTCATTGTTACGATCAACACCATGCGCCCACCGGGAATGACTTGGTTTCGAATGCCCCTATTCCTTTGGGCTGTTTACGCTACGGCGATTATTCAGGTGCTCGCGACGCCAGTACTCGGTATTACGATGCTGCTTTTGGCTGCGGAACGCATTTTAGGAATCGGGATTTTCGACGCGAAACTCAATGGGGATCCGGTTGCGTTTCAGCATTTCTTTTGGTTCTATTCGCACCCAGCCGTTTACATCATGATTTTGCCAGCGATGGGAATCATAAGCGAACTCATGAGTGTTCATAGTCACAAGGGTATATTTGGCTATCGGCAGATTGCATATAGCTCGATTGCAATTGCGTTGTTTGGTTTCCTCGTTTGGGGCCACCATATGTTTACGAGCGGGATGGCTGACGTAACCACGATAGTGTTTAGCGCACTGACATTCACCGTATCGATCCCTTCAGCCATAAAGGTATTTAATTGGATTGGAACGATGTACCAGGGGACCATATCGTTTAATACACCGATGGTCTATGCTTTGTCGTTCATATTTTTGTTCACCATTGGTGGTTTGACCGGTTTGTTTTTGGGTGCACTTTCAACCGACATGCATCTGCACGCAACGTACTTTGTTGTGGCGCATTTTCACTATGTGATGATGGGCGGGACTCTTGTTGCATTCCTAGGTGGGTTATTTCATTGGTGGCCAAAGATGACGGGCAAGATGTTTAACGATACCGCTGGCATAATCTCTGCTGCCATTGTTTTCGTAGGATTCAATTTGACCTTTTTGCCTCAATTTGTCCTTGGAACACGTGGAATGCCGCGACGATATGCTTCGTATCAAATCGAGTTTCAAGATTTGCATCGCCTTTCTACAATTGGTGCTTTGACGCTTGGAGTTGGACTTTTGGTCGCAGCTTTAACTCTCCTGCACTCTGTTTTCTACGGAAGTAAAGCTCCTAGAAATCCATGGGGTGGCGCGACCCTCGAGTGGGAATGCGCTTCTCCACCTCCGCACGACAATTTCAGTAGTGCACCGAACGTTGGCGATCCATACGATTTCTCGAAAATCGAGTACGATCCAAAGATTGGCGGCTACTTCAAAAAGAAGTAATTACGTCTGTTTGAATACTCAATACCTCCACGATTAAACTATGACTACTGCGGTAGCTCCGGCACCAACTGAACATGACCATGATGCACATCACGAGCATCCATCGTGGCTTGCGCATCATTTCGATGACGCCGAGCAGCAATTCGATGCTGGTAAAATGGGAATGTGGCTGTTTCTGGTAACAGAAGTGCTCTTCTTCAGTGGAATGTTCTGCGCTTACGCGCTTTACCGAAATCGCAATCCTGAAGTATTTGAGTTCTGTTCGACCTTCTTGAATGAAAAGCTCGGGGCGATCAATACGGGCGTATTGCTCTTTAGCTCATTGACAATGGCTTGGGCAGTTCGCGCGTCACAGCTCAAGGAAACGAAAACTTTGATCGGTATGCTCGGAGCGACATTGGGTTGCGCCGCAATTTTCTTGGGCGTTAAAGCAGTTGAGTATAGTCACAAATGGGCGCTCGGCTTGTTTCCGGGAAAGTTCTATGTATCGCAAATTGCGGGAGCGCCACACTCTGACGTTCCCTATCTTTGGTACTTGTGCATTTTGCCGTTGGTTATGCTGGTATGCTTTGTTTTGTACTATGTATATGGATTTGTAACCGCTAGCAAATTCCACCTGCGAGTAGCGGGACCTTTATCGATCGCGGCACTTTGCTATTTTGGTGGCGTGGGACTCGGCCTTTTCCTGGAGTCTGGAGAGGGGCACGGCGATGCGCATGCTGCTGCCGGCCATGGCAATCACGGTCATGATCAAGCTGCAGATCATTCCCACGGAGAAGCAACGCCAAAATTAAACTTGCTGCCGCTCGATGCAGCTCCATTGAATGACGTGGCACTCACGCCTGCGGAAATGAACACGCCCGATTCAAGCGTCAATCAAAAAGGCATGGCTGGCCTTTTCTTTAGCATTTACTACTGCATGACCGGAGTTCATGCGTTCCACATTCTTGGAGGAATGGGGGTGCTTACGTGGCTAATCGTGAAATCGGCTCGAGAAGAGTTTCACTCAAAGTACTACGGTCCGGTTGACAATGTTGGACTCTATTGGCACTTGGTCGACTTCATTTGGATTTACTTGTTCCCATTGCTGTACCTGATCACCTGATTTGTCAAAGTGACCTTTTGGCTTTTGATTTTTCGATTTGACAAACAATTCTCAACACAATTAATAGAACATGTCATCACCTACAGTAGAACACTCACACGATGGGCACGAAGGCGAATTCTCGCACCCCATGCCGATCTGGATGTTGTTGACCGTGTTTGTCACCTTGTTGGCACTCACGGTAGCAACTGTGTATCAGTCCTCATTCGATCTGGGTAACATTGAAGTCTGGTTGTCATTGGCTATTGCGACGGTTAAGGCCGGCTTGGTTATTGCGTTCTTCATGCACTTGTTGTGGGATAAGCCACTGAACATGATCATTATTTTGAGCAGCTTAATTTTTGTTTCGCTGTTTCTTGGATTCACGATGATGGACGCGCAGGGCTATCGCGAGAACCTTATCATGACTCCGACACTGGAAGAGTCCCAGCCGGCTGCTACAGAAGTGCCGGCTAGTAAGTAGTGTCCAATGATTACTATCGAGTTCAACGGAGCAACGAGTCAAATTGACGAGAAATCGACGGTAGCGGACCTTCTCCGATTTGCAAAGGTTGAAAGCCGATTTTGTGCTGTCGAACTGAATTTCGAGATTGTTCCTAAAGATCAATATTCTGCGAAGTCTCTTGTTTCTGGAGACAAAGTTGAAGTGGTAACGTTGGTAGGTGGCGGCTGATATGCCATCCGATTCGCCAGCTTCCATTGGGCGTCAGGACGAGTCCCTCAAGATCGGAAAACATATACTCCAGAGCCGCTTGATTGTCGGTACCGGCAAGTACGACACGTTGCAGCTTATGAAGGACTCTTTGAACGCAAGCGGATCAAACTGCGTCACGGTCGCAGTCCGTCGCGAAAAGCTATACGACCGGGACGGCAAGAATTTACTTGACTTCATCGATTTGGAACGGTTTACGTTACTTCCCAACACAGCAGGATGTTACAACGCGACCGATGCCGTTCGCGTTGCGAGGCTGGGCCGTGAGATATTGAAGTCGTTGGAAAACCCAGGTGCCGATTGGGTAAAATTAGAAGTCTTGGGTGATTCAAAAACGCTTTTGCCAGACCCTATAGCGACCCTCGAAGCATGCAAGAGGTTAGTTGACGAAGGATTTCAAGTTCTTTGTTACACAAGCGATGATCCCATCATGGCCGTTCGTCTCAAGGCAGCGGGCGCGGCAAGTGTTATGCCAGCCGGTTCACCGATTGGGAGTGGCCAAGGCATTTTGAACCCAAACAATCTTCGAATCATATTGGAGTACCTCAAAAGTGATGATCCAACTTATCCTGTCATCGTCGACGCAGGAGTTGGCACAGCCAGCGACGTATCAATAGCTTTTGAATTGGGGGCGGACGGTGTGTTGCTCAATACGGCGATTGCACATGCGCGCGACCCCGTATCTATGGCTTCTGCGATGAAGCACGCAACCATAGCTGGCCGGTTGGCTTATCAGTCGGGGAGAATTCCGCGTAAGCTATACGCGACGGCTAGTAGCCCTGAAGAAGGGCTGATCACGTCACGACCATATCGAGGACTTTGAGGACATCGTGCAGAATCCGGCCCGCATTGAAAAGAGCCGGTTATCCGAACGTTGGATTGCATTTGGGTACGCTGCTGACGACTAGGGAATTGCATTCCCGGTCGATGCATCAGCGATTCTGATTCATACCTGCTTCGGACGATCAAGCAAAAAAGGCGTTGTCACTTCGCAGTCACATTCTAGGCGGGTCATAGTTAACGCGTGCCCAATAGCATACAAGAGAGGTTTCATGGACTCTAGATGGGAACTTGCTGTCAGGAATGTTGCTTTACGGTTTTGGCTAGTATACACTCTCGATTGCATCGTGCGTACACGCACGGAACGTCGTGATCGATTTTGATGATGCCACCTCTCAACTACTTAGGAAAGCCTATGTTCTTACGATTAACCACGCTTACTTGCAGTGTGTTGCTGTTCGCTACGCTGTGTATGGCACAAGATGTCGTTCCGGTAGATGATTGGAAACCAGCGATCACGAACCAGGACGGAAAAGCTTATCCTCAGGTCAATTCGGAAGGCCGCGTAAAATTTCGTGTCGTGGCACCCGAAGCTACAAGTGTCTCGTGCAGCTTCCGCGAGAGCAGCACATTTGTTAAGGACGAAAAAGGAGTTTGGACCGGCTTTACACGCCCGCTAGACGAAGGCTTCCACTACTACACCATCAAAATCGATGGAGCCGAAGTTCCCGACCCTAATAGCAAATATTACTTCGGTGCCATGCGCTGGGGCAGCGGTGTGGAAGTGCCGGCCAAGGACAAGGATTTTTATGCTGTAAAAAATATTCCGCACGGGCAACTTCGCGAAGTCCTGTTCTACTCCGAGAGCACCAAGACGAATCGTCTCGCGTTTGTTTACACGCCTTCAGGCTACGACAGTAACCTAGACAAACGTTACCCAGTGCTCTACCTTCAGCATGGTTGGGGCGAGAACGAATACGGTTGGAGCGTCCAGGGCCATACCAGTCTGATTATGGACAATTTGATTGCTGAAGGTAAAGCCAAACCGTTCATTGTTGTCATGACTTATGGAATGACCAATGACGTCCGGCCCGGAGGCATGGGAAACTTTGACATCAGTCATTTCGAAACAGTACTGGTCAAAGAGCTCATTCCCTACGTTGATGCAAATTTCCGCACGCTTACCGATCAACCCAACCGAGCAATGGCCGGTCTCTCCATGGGCGGAATGGAAACCAAGACGATTACGCTACGGAACCTCGACAAGTTTTCGCACATCGGCCTATTCAGTGGCGGATCGATTTCAATGGACGACATGAACAAAACAGCCGGCTTCAAGGAAAACGTCAAGCTCGTCTTTGTAAGTTACGGAAGCAAGGAAGTCGGAGGAGGAGGGCGTCCACGACAAGGCGGCGATCCCGAGGCCAATTCAAAAGCACTTAAAGATGCGGGCATCAACAGCCATTACTACGTTTCACCCGAAACGGCTCACGAATGGCAAACTTGGCGCCGTAGTCTGCGCGAGATCGCTCCGCTTTTGTTTGCCCCTGCAAATAGCTTGAGCAGCGCTAGGAAAGTCGACGTCAACACAAGGCTCGGCGTGAAGGAGTCCGTCGAAGAAAAACCGAAAGCTGCGCCCGCTGGAGCATCGCCGTCCGCTTTGACCAAGGGGCAGCAGCAACCCGTCGCAATGAAGGACGCAGTGGACCCGAACTTCCATATCTACCTGTGCTTTGGCCAATCCAACATGGAGAGCGGCGGACAAATGAATGATGCAGACCGAAACGTCGATCAACGATTTTTGGTAATGGCCGATTTCGATAATGCAGATCGCGGTTGGGGGAAAGGCAAATGGTATCAGGCCCTTCCGCCGCTGGCAGCGCGTGGCAAAGGCATTTGCATGGTCGATGCTTTTGGCAAAACGTTGGTGGCAGGGCTTCCAGAAAACGTTCGAGTCGGCGTGATCAAAGTTTCTGTTCCCGGTTGCAAAATCGAGTTGTTCGAAAAGGACACATTTCAGTCCTATATTGAAAACGAGCGGGATTGGATGAAGAACATCGTCAAAGGATACGGCAATAACCCTTACCAGTATCTTGTCGGCATGTCCAAAGAGGCGCAAAAGCATGGTGTGATCAAAGGCGTTCTCCTTCATCAAGGCGAGTCGAACGCCGGCGACAACAATTGGCCCAACAAAGTAAAGACAGTTTACGATCATTTAATCAAAGACTTGAATTTGAAGCCCGAAGAAGTGCCTTTGCTTGCGGGTGAATTGGTGAATACCGATCAAGAAGGCCGTTGCGCTGGATTCAACGAGATCATGGCCAAACTCCCGAAAACGATACCGAACGCACATATCATTTCGTCGGCTGGATGCACAACGAATGACAAGTTGCATTTCAATTCAGAAGGCTCCCGCCAATTCGGCAAACGGTATGGTGAGATGATGCTTTCCTTGCTTGGCAAAGACGTTGCTGAAGCCAACTAGCTAAGCAACGTTGGTCAAGATACGTACTTCGATCTAGTCAAGGTGTTTCCGCTGAGATCGATCCGAGATGACACAGAACTTGGACTTGCCCAATCCCGCCTCGACAAGATGTTCGAACAAGAACCGCTTAACGATGGCGAAGATGCATACTTGCATGCGATTAGCGACCTAATCGAACATTATGAGGAACACAACATACATTTGCCGCCATCATCCGATGCGAGCGTGCTGCAAATGTTGATGGAATCACATGGTCTTAACCAAAGTCAATTCGCTGAAAAGATTGGTGTCACCAAGTCAATCGTTTCCGAGTTGGTATCGGGAAAAAGAAAACTGACCAGGCAACAAATCGACTCAATTGCGAAAGTATTTTGTGTTTCGAAAGACACCTTTTCGAGCCTGGAAAAGCGATAGCTTGTCGATCGAATAGCGGTCCTGAGTGAACAAGGTTGTAGGCTGGCTATGGGGGGTGACTAGAGTTCGTTTTTAGAAGGTCGGTGGAACGAATAGAAATCTTGAGAAGTCAAACTCTTTTCTCCAGAATGTCCCTAAAGGTTGCAGCGCTGAATGTTCGCGCGCATCCAAAAATGCAATTGGACCATGACAGTGCGTTTCTCCTGCCCTGACAGCCCTGATAGGCGGTACAATACAAATATCATTCACCTGGTTCCAGAAAAATCCTCAAAGCCTGTTGCGTTATATTGCACAGAGCGTATAATTTAGTGCACGCATTAGACGAGCCGTGAAATGCCCCTCTACTTCTTTTTTTGGACGCCCTCCCGCGAAGATAAATTGAATCAGCACGGGGTTGATATCGAGGACTTTGAGGACATCGTGCAGAATCCGGCCCGCATTGAAAAGAGCCGGTCATCCGAACGTTGGATTGCATTTGGGTACGCTGCTGACGGCGGTTGGACGGCGTGCGTTTATGAACTGGATGACGATCAAACAACGATATTTCCAATTACCGCCTACCGCCCGGGAGAATAAGCGTGGCATCGATCGTACTGACAAAAGAACAGCGTGAAGCGATCGAGAAGGCGAAGGCCGCAGGCCAACGCCGCGTTCGCATGGAACTAACATCCACCCAGCAAGAGGCCATGGTCAAGGCCGATGCCGATGTGGAGCGGGAAAGGCATTGGATTGCCGCCAAGGGTACTGAAGCCAAGCAAAAACATGACGCGCGCGTGCAACACATCGCGGCGCTCCTGAGGGACGCCCGCGAGGCGGCCGGCCTCTCGCTGACGGAACTAGCCGAGCGGACCGGCATCACGCGACAAGCCATCTCACGGATTGAAACTGGAGAGAATCGAAACCCCACCCTGAGCACCATCGTGCGGCTGGCGGAAGCGTTGAACAAAGAATGGGTTATTGATTTGCAGGATGTTGCGTGATTGAAAAACCTCAGAGTCGATCGCGCCTTCAATTGCTTGACCGCTCGAAACATCTTAACTGGCCGAATTTCAGCATTCTTTGTTTGTTCTGACATCGTTACCTCTATAATGGTTAATAATAACCGCTTTCCTATCACGGTTTTGTCAAACTTGTCAACAGCTTCCAGCAGCTCGCGGAATTAGGCGAGCGGCGGAATGAAATCTACCGTAGGATGGGACCATCTGTCCCGTCCGTTTACATCGTTCGGGACAATGGTCCCAAACTACGACCTGTATGAACCAACCTGCCGCACGCCTTAGCAGCCAAGAATGACGCAAATCATGAGCTTACTGCTCGTGTCGCCGGATTTTCGGGAGGAGCTGCTTCACTTGCCGGAAGTCATGCGGGGGAAAGCGCCTATCCATGAAAAGTTGCTGAGACCGATTACCTCGGAAATCAACTGGAGGCCACAATGGAGGAAATGGGCTGGATTAAAGTTCGTTTTTAGAAGGTCGGCGGAACGAATAGTAATTTCGAGAAGTCAAACTCTTTTCTTCAAAATGTCCTGGAAGGTTGCAGGGTGATAGAATCGTAGAATCAGCAGCGTCCATGCGTTGAGACTCCTCTGGAAAAGGTAGATCGCAAACAAAATTGAACTGGACTTCAATTTGGAGCACCGGTGGATGCCAATTTTTCAATGCGTTTGGCCATCGCGCCAAGCGGTAGTGGTTTTGGAATCAAATCGTCCAATCTCTCGGCTTCAGTCGGTTCATAGCAAGCCTGATCGATTTGGACCAATCCCCTGCTATTCCTTGGGAATTCTTGAACTATCGCACCCGTTTTGGGATCAA
>JAYTVL010000113.1:0-28600 GCA_043744075.1 Pirellula sp.
AGCGATGTTGCCTGCGATGCGGGTAACGAAGAGATCACCAAACCCCTGATCAAACACGATTTCGATCGGTACGCGCGAGTCTGCACACCCTAGAAATGCTGCGAAAGGCTTTTGTTCTTTCGCCACAGCTAGGACGCGTTCGATATTGCGATGTTTGGCCAACGGCTCGCCCTTGGCAAATCGCTCATTTCCAGCGTAGAGATAGGCCAACACTTCCGCTGGCGAAGCATCCTTGGAAAGCTCTATGTCGGCACCGGCACTACAATTGCCGGCAAGCCAACCGCTCGCCGAGAGCGCCCAGCCGGCCTTGAGCATTCCTCGGCGGTTGACGAGTTTGCTTTCGTCCTTGGCGAAATCTGCACGGCGTTCAAACGCTCGATGCTCACTTACTTGGCTGGGTAACATGAACTTGGGCTCCGTAACAAGACAATGGTAACACGATTTGAATATCGTGTATTATTTATCGTATGTTCACGGAAAGAGCAATAGAAAAATCGGAAAACTTCGATTTTTCGACTGGAATTGGTGAGGAATGGTACATGATCACATCCGCTTGCGTCTTCGATTCCGCCCGATTCCCGTCCGAAGCATAATGAATTGGCTCCGCACCGCGCCGATTCTTTGCTCGGCAATTGGCGCCATGTGATACGACAAGTTTCGCCATCGGAAGAGAAAACGCAGCAGCAGCCATGTGCAGCGCCGTGTCTCCACCGTTGAGAATTATTTCGCAGATGAGCGGAGACCCCCATGAGTTCATTTCCGTCAAGCGCGGCGTGTGTCCGCGTCGGCTCTGCTACATCGAAGTGTGCGATTACGACACTTCCACAGTCGTAATTGTCAAATTCGCTCAATGAACGACACCAACAGACTCTTTTGGTCAGCAGTCGTAGCTAAAACTGTAGGATAATTAATGCGGTATGCAAATTGCAGTACTCGTTTGTGAAACTAGTGCTTTCGTCTTACAAGGAGAGTGATCGTGGCTGGCAAAATGGGTGTTTGGATCGACCATCGCAAAGCGATTTTGGTCAGTTTTGATAATGGGGTCGAAGTGGTCCGTGAAATCGAATCGGACGTGGAAAAGCACGTTCGGGATGCGGGTGGATCAGGTTCGGGTTCATCTCATGCTTCTCAGGATGTTGTCGCTGGTGACAAGCGAGATAGAAAGTTTTCGAATCACTTGAATACCTATTATGATCAAGTCATTCAGCAGTTTGAGTACGCCAATGGCATCGTCATTCTAGGACCAGGAGAAGCCAAGGGGGAGTTGGACAAGCGGATCACCAGTAAGGAGATGCGAAAACACATCCTACTCGTCGAGACGGCAGATAAACTGACAACACCTCAACTGGTTGCGAAAGTTCGAGCTTTTTTCCAAACTGTGAATCACAAGGCCTAGCTAACGCAATGAGTGTCGCCTTTTGCTCGAGGCCTCAGTCGATGCCGCCACCAAGTTTTTTCAAAACGCTCGCGATAAATACGTAGAAGTATTCCTCGCAGTCTCAACCCTCAAGCGTCGTAGGCAAAATATTGGATTTAGTAATATCGCAGCGAAAATCGTCGGATCGCACTTTTTGCCAGTCAATCGCTGTGCCTATCCCTTTCTTTTTCCTTTCTTTTTTAACAGAAAAACAAGCCACAGATTTCCTGGTGCGTGCCCAGCTCTCCGGACTCGGAGCCTCAATCCTTTGCGTTTCGCCCTTGCCACATCGCCCGACAAAGTTGATAGGTCATGAGCGCGATCTGAACCCACGACTGCGTTAGATTGGAGGTACTACGCAGTGCCAAAAGGCTAAGCGGATTTAGTTCATACCGCGTCGCGAAAAAAAGGGGGAACTCTTCGCCGCCAAAGCTTTGCTTGAACTTTTCCTGACCACTGAAATTAAACACGATCCCATCCCCATATCGTCGTGTGTTGATTAGATCTTTGGTTAAGGTGTAGCTGCCCCGGAATCCCGATGGTTGATCCACTGCGTGGAGCGGCATGGCGCCGAGATGCAACCACATTTTTCCTTCGGCTCTAAATTTATCAACAGCTAGGAGAGTCACTGCCTGTTCGAGTCCATTCATAAGACCGGGAAGTTGTCGTTTGAAGGCAGTTGTGTAACCGATGACCCTGCCCCCCTCGTAAAGTGGATCGAAATAGAAAAAAGCAACAGGTTCCTTGTTCTGATCTTCAACGAAAAACTTGCGCACGTCGGCTTCGAAACCGTAGACGATTGGGCGCTGCAGAAATCGGACTTCCTTGTCGGAAACAGTCCTCGACTCTCGCCACTTTACTGAAATTGTCTCCGCCACAATGTCCAAAGCGGGATCGTTTTTCGGGCACTCTTTTACGGTATAGCCGGATCTTGCCAGGGCGTTCTTGAAGCTTCTCAATCGGGGTTTGTCGCTGACACTGTAGGTTTGAATAGGAATACGCACATCACTCCCGTAACGGTTTATGCGAAATCGCCGATCCTGAAGCAGCACGGCGGTTTCACGACCAATGGCGCAGAAAAAGGGACTTGAATGCGCGGCTAAAAAACTGTCTAAAACGGCGCCTGAATCGTCCCGGCTCGCTAACGGATCGCCCAGTACCAGTGTGGTGACGAAGTGCTTCTCATACGCCACCAGCCCCTTAACACTAACAAAGTGTCTCACGCCAGGTTGGAAAAATGAATAGGAGAGGGTATGGCGTCCATGCTGTCGCAGCAGCTCGCAATGCGAGTCCGAAATGACGGTTCCTGCTATGTGGTTAAGGCACTGGTCTGCGGCAGCTTCCTCTGCCCAACCCTTATCCGCTTTGGGAAAGGATTTTTCCAGTTCAAGCTGGTCTACATCAGGATACATTTTTCATTTGTTTTCTCCGATACAGTGAATCGAACGGAATAGGTGAACTGCTGGGCGAGGAACTGGTCCCAGAGAGCCCAGTTCTTGTAGCCGTTGGCGGATTTGTTGGTGCTGTGAGACAGTTTATGGTGCCCTATCAGGCCGAGTGCCGTCGGGAATGCGTCTGCTACGCCTGCCGTCTCTGCAGCCGGGGCGCAACGCCATTCACTCTTGGAGTGGCTCCGGCACGGACACGAACTTGAAATCGCCCCGCGCGCGGAAACTTTTCGAGCATCATCGCATATGCTTTAGGGTCAAACGGGTGCATTCCAAATATCTTTCGGATTGCCGCCAACTTCGCCGCCCCACTGCTTGGACTAGTTCCAAGATGGTGATCAATGTCTGCGGACCGCATATAGGGCGTCTGGCTCTTGTCGTGAAGGAAGTTGACACCGCCAATGGCCCGTACGATGCCGCTGGCCCACGCATTTGGACTGCCGGACAGTAACGGCGAAGGGCGTTTTCGTCCTAGCTTCTCAGCCAGATTGCGGCACATGTCCGCATATTCTTCGTTCAAGTGCTCTTTGCAGAACGGGTCGATGAGGCCGACTATGGCATGAAATACTTCTTCCTTTTTCTCAATGGACAGCGGCTTCTCAATGGACAGCGGCTTGGTTTTTGGTTTGGCCTTCGAGGTTTTCGGAGCCAGCGGCAAGTTCGACATCGGCAGCGACGTGATGACTCCGTCGCGATCCTTCGCCTCCTTGTAGTTATCGTTCAGAGAACGACGAATGCCGGAACCGAAGGAGATGTTGAAGCCGTTAAGCAGGCCGTCATAAACAATCGTGCCCTTGAACGGCAGCAAAACCGTCCCGACCATGGCTGGCAGATTCCGACCAATTAAGTCTTCAAACGGCTGCGAAAGTGCTCGGACACCGTAGGCGGTAGATGGGTCTGTCGTCGAAAGAAACACCGTGTATTTTGCGAGTTCACGGAACACGTAAAACGTGCCAGGAACAAGATGCTGCCAGGAACGCACGATTTCGAGTTCATCTTGTGAAAGGTGGGCCGGGTTCACTTCGGCAAACAAGTCAAGCAGATCGAGGTTTTCAAGGAAGGCGTCCCGGACCTTGAGACGTAGTTGCGGCGCAAGGGCAGCCAACGCTTCGGGCGTGGCGATCCTTTCGGGAATCACTTTGAGTCGCTCGTTCACGAAGAACATCAGGGCTCGGTGGAGTTTGAAGAATAGTTCAAGTTCATGCGATTCGAGCAACATTTTCCCTTGATACTTTCCTTGATCTGGCCTCGATGAGTCTTCTGCAAACATTCTACCAGACATACGACTTCAAAAGGGAAAGACACTCAGTCATAACTCGATCACTACCTCGTGGTTCAATTTGTCGTCGACCAGGCAAACGTATTGCTCGGTGTGGTGGACGCCGTCAATCGAAAGGGAATTGATTGTTTTTCCCTTGCCTGTATTGTTTACCGTGATGTGGTAAAAAGTCTCTCGAAAACGATAGTGCATCTTGAAGGAAGTCCAATGATGTGGAGGACGAGGACTAAACCAGAGTTTATCGACATCTAAATGCAGACCCAATAAGGACTCCATGATGAGACGATACATCCAACCTGCGGATCCGGTGTACCAAGTCCAACCTCCGCGTCCAACGTGCGGCGATACTGCATAGACATCTGCCGCTACTACATAGGGTTCGACTCGATATTTGCTAATCGCGGCGGCTGATGATCCGTGATGAATTGGATTAATGAGTGAAAACATTTCCCATGCACGCTCTGTATTTCCCAGCTGGGCAAACGCCATCGCGCTCCAGATGGCTCCGTGCGTATATTGTCCCCCATTTTCACGGACGCCCGGAACATACCCTTTGATGTAACCGGGGTTAAGGTCCGATTTGTCGAACGGAGGATCGAGCAGCAGAATCAATCGTTCTTCGCTTCGTACTAGTCTGTTGTAAAGACTTTCCATCGCAATAGCCGACCGTTCTTGTGTTCCTGCACCAGACAGCACTGACCAGCTCTGCGATATCGAGTCGATCTGGCATTCAGTATTCTCGGAAGAACCAAGCGGTGTTCCATCGTCGAAGTACGCACGTCGATACCACTGGCCATCCCACGCGGACTGTTCAATGTTGCCCCGCAATCGTCCCGCTTCCAGCTCCAGCCGATCGGCTGTACCGGTATCCTCGCGTTTCCTTGCAAGAAGGGCGAATTGGACGAGAACTTCGTACAAGAAGAACGCCAACCAAACACTTTCCCCTTTCCCGTGCTGCCCCACAAGATTCATTCCGTCATTCCAATCACCACACCCCATGAGTGGCAGGCCATGGGTTCCAAATTTCATCGATCGATCGATGGCCCGCAACGCATGTTCGTAGATAGAGCCAATGTCGTCTGAAATCTGTGGCAACTCGTAGTTGGCCTCTTCCTCTGCATGCAGCGCGCGCGAACTCAAGTACGGAATTTGCTCGTCGAGCAAACCTGTGTCGCCCGTAATTTGTACATAGCGACATAGAGACAAAGGCAACCATAAGAGGTCATCCGAGAAATGCGTGCGAACACCTCTACCGACAGGTGGGTGCCACCAGTGTTGCACATCCCCTTCGCGGAATTGCCTGGATGCAGCCAGTTTGAGCTGTTCTCGAAATAAGCCCGGCTCAGCGTGAATAAGCGCCATCGCGTCTTGAAGCTGATCGCGAAATCCGTAAGCCCCCCCCGATTGATAGAATCCAGATCGAGCCCACACGCGACATGAAAGTGTCTGGTAAATGAGCCAGCCATTGGCCAAAAAGTTGACTGCTGGATCAGGCGTCTCAATATGCACTGTACCAAGCGTCTGGCTCCAATAGTGCCAGACATCTTGAAGTACTTTGTAGCCGTTTTCCGTCCCACGCGTCTTAAGGATGAGTTGCCGTGCATCTTCCTCACTCCTTGCAGAGCCAATCGTGAACATGACGGTCTTCTCTTGTTTGTCCTCGATCAGCATTTGGGTTTGAATGGCGGCGCAAGGATCAAGGCCGGCGCCAACTCGATTCGAGAGTCTCGTTCGTCGCATGGCTGCTGGATTCGAGGGACTACCATTCCTCCCTAGGAACTCGGTTCGGTCACCTGTAAAAGTCCGGTTGGACTCACTGCAATCTACAAACGCGATCCGATCCGAGAATTCCGGGCTGTAGGGATTCCTCGCAAAAAGAGCATTTGTGACCGGGTCTACTTCCGTCGACACATGCATTAGCGACTTGCTTCGCACTTCGCCGAGTACAAACTCCCAATAACCTGTCGCTGAAAGGTTTCGTTGTCGCCCAGAATGATTCGTCACCTTCAGCCTTGCATATTTGATCGATTCGTCAATGGAAACATAGATGCATAACTCGGTAGTGATCCCGTCTTCGGTGTAGTCGAAAATACTGTAACCGAACCCGTGTCGAGCGACGTAAGTTTTTCCACCGCGAGCGGGTGAAGGAGACGGCGACCAAAATTTGCCAGTCTCCTCATCTCGAAGATAGATCGCTTCGCCGGCCGTATCCGAAACAGGGTCGTTGTTCCAAGTCGTCAAACGGAACTCATGGCTGTTTTCAACCCAAGTATACGCATTTCCGGCCTCCGAAATAACAGTGCCTATCTTGGCGTTGGCAATCACATTTACCCAAGGAGCAGGGGTCGCTATTCCGGGCTTAAGCGTTATCACATACTCACGACCGTCGCGACTGAATCCACCCATTCCATTTTCAAACTCTAGGTCATGCTTTGGCAATTCTCGAGTGGAAGTTATTTCTAAGCGTGTATTGCTTGGTCTAAGACGAGGCATTGCAATCTCCGGACGAAAACGGCGATTGACCTGTTCTGACAGAGAGCCTGCATCGCCGTGGAGGACAATGCGAGCGACTGTTAAAAGCAGTGCACGATCTTCTTCTGACATGTGTTCGCCCCGACGAACAAACACGCCGCCTGGCCGATCCACCCATGCTGCCTCGGGACCTGCAGAAACGATATCCAAAATGGATTCCTGCAACGATTGCCGGTATAGCGAGTCGTCTTCGTTCCAAATGACCAGATCGACACTCAACCCCTTCATTCTCCAATACGCATGCGCCCGAACAGCCTCGCGGACTAACTCTAGTTTTTCCGGATCGCGGATGCGAACGAGCACAATTGGCAAGTCTCCCGATATGCCATAACTCCATAACCCTGACTGCCCACGTCGATTTTGGATAAGGACACTCGCTTTTGTCCTACGCAATCCTGAAGCATAAATGATTGAGCCCGCAAGACGACCATACGTTTGAGCTTCCGCTTCAGAAGCGTTGAGCTGTTGAAGCATGATGAGACCACGCGTCCAAGCTAGTTCAAAAACTCTGTCCGCCAGACTTGAGTCGCTGTACTTTTCTACCATTCCGTTTGCGATTATCCTCGATTCCGCAACTCCAGTAATTACATCGACACAAACTGTTTCGTTCGGTTGCAATAGAATCACTTTTCGGATGCTTACAATCGGGTCGAGGGTTGCACCGTGACAATTTGAAAGTGGGTTTTGACTCCGAAGGGCCAACGGGGATGCGGTCGTTTGTCCACGTCCAACGAATTTCATTCGGTCCGTCTCAAAGGACGTTTCGTCGACTTGGGTTCCCGTTGCCGTCATCATGTGTATCATCCAGGGCGGGAGCTCTTCTGCCGAACGGGGGCGGCGCGTGCATAGGATTGCTCCTCGGGCTGGCAACAATTCGGTTTGGACAAATAGATTGCTAAATGCCGGATGGGATTCGTCGTGGGACTGCGGAGCCAAAACAACTTCAGCATAGCTCGTAATCTCAATTCTTCGAACTCTGTCGGATCGATTGGTGAGTTTTGTTCGACGCACTTCTAAGTCATCTTCTGAGGCTACACTGATCATCGTATGCATTTCGATTTGCTCGTCAATTCGGCGAAACTCAGCCCGCGACTGTGTAAAAATGGCCTCATATTTCTTGGCAACGGACGTCGTTGGTTGCCAAGCTGTCGACCAAAGTGCACCGCTATCCAAATCGCGGACATAGCAAAAGTTCCCCCAGCAATCGCGAGTGGGATCTTCTCTCCAGCGTGTAACAGACAAACCTCGCCATCGGCTGTAACCTCCTCCAGCACTCGTTATCGCAACATGATAATGGCCATTAGACAACAAGTGCGCTTCTGGTAACGACGCCCCAGGGTCGGTCAAGACGCGCATCGTACCTAACTCTTCCGCCGCCGTAGTGCGTGCAGCATTGACTTCATTGGCATGCGGGTAAATCGGAACGGTCGTTCGCGGGATTCGTTCTTGCAGTAGCAGCTCGGTCGATCTCAAGGCGAGGTCTAGATGAAACCGTTGCTGCATCGGCTTGTTCAAGAGGACATAGGCAAATGAAAGGAGACTCATGCCGGCATGGTGCGCCATGTATTGCCTGATGGTCAGACTACTTGTGCCGGGAGGCAAGCGTGAAGTCGTATAGTCAATAGCCTCATAGAATCCATATGCCCCGGCCCGATCATCGCGGGCAAGACGCTCCAAATTCCGACACGCAGCGTCCGGAGACACCATCAATGCCATGGTGGAAGCGTATGGAGCAATAACCAAATCTTCCGCCAAACCACGTTTCAGCCCCAAGCCAGGAACACCAAATGCTCGATATTGGTAGTTCAGATTGAGATCGAACGCATTGTAGCCAGACTCGGAAATCCCCCATGGCACTCCCCGCTGTCGACCATATTCGATTTGCCTTGCAACTACGGCTCGATACGTCTGATCCAGCAGAGTGTGTTCAAAGGTCGGCATGACTAGCAGTGGCATTAAGTACTCAAACATTGAGCCGCTCCAGCTTAAGAGCGCTGGCTCGCCTTTTGTGCTTGTAAGCAATCGGCCCAAAGCAAACCAATTTTCTTGACCATATTGCCCCTGCGCAATGAGGACATAGGTGGCTAGGCGAGCTTCCGACGCCATCAGGTCGTAACAACCTGTATCGAGTCGATTCTCGGTCACATTGAAGCCTATGGCAAAAAGATCTCGCATCTTACTCTGCAAGAAGCTGAAATCCATGTCGCCCAACTCTCGGCACTCGGCGGTTAGCTGCTCCAGCTCGCGAATACGTTTAGCCGCGCTCGCAGCCGACGCCATCATAGTTGCATGCAATTCACTCAGCCATTCCAGCAATTCCGGCGCTAAGTGCAATTCACTTCCATCCTTTCCATCAGTTCCAGACCGAATAGAGTGAATTAGTGGACAGACCGACTCCGGTAGTGCTGCCACACAACGAAGCGTCGGGTTCCGTCCAATTCCGTCCAATTCGATCCGCAAGCACTTGAGCAGGTCGACTTGCGATGGCGTCGCATGGTCCCACGTTTGCTCAGAGGGAAATGTCATCGTGGACCAATTAGCTAACATCTGTAAATCCGCGAGTTGACTGTCGCACGTTTGCATAAAAGCGATTGTCCACCAAGCCAATTCTGCATTTTGTGGTGTCGCGGTTTGCAGCTCTTCGATTTCGCTCTTCATCATAGGAAAGGCATCAAAAGCTGACTTTAAATTGGCTTCCTTTTGAGTGAGCAACTCCATCTGTAATTCAATTCGTCGATAACTAGCACTAGTGACAAGCCGCGACGAGACGTCGCTAAAGTGTTTGGTATTCTCGTTCGTCGCCTGCAGTAAAACACTTAACGTATCGTGCAAACCGTCGAAGATGCGAGGTGATACAATTGGGGAATCAATAATTTGTTGAAGGCCAGCTCCCAGCACCATTAAATGGCCTGCAAGATTTCCGCTATCCACGGTTGAAACGTAGCGAGGAAGTAATGGAGCAAGCGTTTTCGTTTCGTACCAATTGAAAAAATGGCCTCGATATCGTTCCATTTTTGCGAGAGTATTAAACGTATTCTGCGTCCGAGTAATAAGTCGTGCGGCGGAACAGTACCCAAAGTCATACGCAGCTAAGTCGGCCAAGAGAGCCATTCCAATATTGGTCGGACTTGTTCGAGAAGCGACCACCGCGTTTGGATTTACATGCACATTGTCAGGCGGCAACCAGTTCTCCTCCGCAGTTACAAACACTTCAAAGTAACGCCAAGTGCGGCGAGCCATGTTTCGCAGGAACAAACGTTGAGCATCTTTTAGTCGGATCACGCTGGCAGGAAAAAGGCGACTCAGCCACCATGCAATTACCGGCGAGACAATCCATAACGCTAAAAAAGGACTCGCAATAGCGAGAGTACCGGGATTCAGAAATACAATCGCGGCAAGTGCAAGAGTACCTGTAAAAGGGGAGACGACCATTGTTCGCCAGAACGCAAGCATGTCGGACCGTGCACTGCGTTCCGCATCGCTCGACGTCCGCCATTCGAGAAGATTTCGCTTTGTCCAAAGAACCCGAATCAACGTACGGACGATGGCATCCATGCTCACGAAAACATCGTAAGGCAAGAATACGATCGTGAAGAGACACTGAGCGATCGGTCGAACAAGAGCTTGTAATGCCGAAAAGAGATGTGTCGCGACGGAAAGGTCTGTTGGTTTGAAAGCGAAGTCGATCAATGCGGCCATGATTCTCGGCGCAGTAACGACGACGACGACGAACCAGCTGGCGGCTAGCGCTGCCGAAGGACTCGCAAATAGCCAAGATAATAATAGCAATGCCAGCATAGAAAACGGCACAAGGCTCCTTCGTAGGTTGTCGAAAATCTTCCACCGAGAGAGAGCAGAAATCGGATTCTCAATGAACGAATCCGATTGGCAACGCACTCGAGGCAACAACCAAGCGGCAATTTGCCAATCTCCACGTATCCACCGATGGCGCCGGCTAACATCCACTGCATAGCTCGAGGGATGGTCCTCATATAAAGTGACATCGCTAATTAAAGCAGATCGGCCAAAACAACCTTCAAGTAGGTCGTGGCTAAGGATTGCGTTCTCAGGGAGGTTTCCGCAACACTTCTCAAAGGCTTCGACGTCGTAGATCCCCTTGCCGATAAAAGAACCTTCTCCAAAAAGATCTTGATAGACATCCGAAACGACTCTTGTATATGGATCGATGCTCGGATCAGACCCTAAGAATCGCACAAACCACGAACGACGCGAACTTGCCATGCTAATGGCAACGCGAGGTTGCAAGATGGTGTAGCCAGCCGTCACACTGCCGCTAGCTGCATCGATCAAAGGGCGGTTCAGAGGATGAGCCATCGCCTCAACCAGCTTGCGAGCTGCGTCCCGGGGTAGCTGTGTATCTGTGTCGAGCGTGATCACGTATCGCACTTTGCGTAGGTCATTTATATTGCCCGAAAAGTGCGAAAATCGGTCGGTCGCTCCGCGCACAGTTGCGTTCAAGTCGGCTAGTTTTCCTCGCTTTCTTTCAAAGCCCATCCATGTAGCCTCGGACTCGTTCCATTTTCGACTCCTGTGCAGCAAAAAGAATTTGTCAAAGTCTTCTAACGCATAGGATTGATTGAGCCGCTCGACCCCACGTCGAGCGTGTTCAACAAGCTCCGAATCGTTTTGCATCGTTTCTTGACTTGCATCAGGAAAGTCCGTTAGCAGAGCAAACTGAAGGCAAGTGTCGCGGTTTGCCAAATAGCGAATCTCTAAACCCTCCAGCAAAAGATCGATCGAGTCGATGCTCGACAACATTGTCGGCACCACGACCAAGGAACTGTGTTCCGGAGGAATACCTGCGCGAAAATCCATCCTCGGCAAAGCGTTGGGACGCATGAGCATTGTTGTCAGCCAGTTCACCATTCCGAGACTAAAATGAACCGCGCACATGAGAATTGGGATCGAAGCCATGCCAAACAGCAAATTGGAGCTCGAGCTCCAATCGCCAAAGCTAAAAAGCCATTTGATTGCAAGCCCGGCAAACAGAATTACACACGACAAATAGATAAACAATGGGAACGTTCGTCGAATTTTCTCGATCACGACAGAAGTCGTGAGTCGCATTTGGACAATTCGTTCAAGTGCCGGTCGGCCCTGATCTACCAGGTAGTAACCGACATGCCGAGTCCTCGGATCATTGGTGTTGGCGGACTCGATTTCGGACAGCTGAATTGCACGGAACGCCACATCGAATTCAGAGGCTTTCGACCGTTTCGCAATTGCTTCGACTGCGTGTCGATAGCGATTGCGAGTCTGAAAATCCATACGTTCGTATACCCCAGCGGGATCACGATTTAAAGTTTGTTCGACAAGGCTTTGCTCCGCGACGAATTGTGGCCAATCGTTCACACGTAGAAAACGAAGACTTGTTATGCAATTGCCTACCGAAATCTGTTCCGCCGCTTGAGCATGGCCTTCGTCGAGTACGAGTAGTTCGGTGGACAGACCCGAGTCTCCTAGTCGATGTTCTAGCCAACTATGGACTAACGCAAAGTTTGGATTTTGACCGTGCAAATTCCGGGTCAAGTCGGCCAGAAATGCACCAGACAGCGAAGGGTTAGAACGCGCCATGTCCGAGAGCACCAGTATTAGATCCGACGGGCATTCCTCGACCGTAGTGATCATCTGCTGGGCCCAATCGACCGCCAGATCTTGATCCCGCCGCGCGATTGCGATTCGGCCAGCCACCCTCCTTAGATTCTCAATTAGCGCTAACCGAATCATCAATGGTAACGCCCATAGCTCCCCCAACTGCAGCGGCACCACCGACTGATACGCTGATATGAAGCCGTCCAGAGCCTGCGAGTCCACGCGCCCATCGGTATGAGCAATTAGCTCAATAGCAATTCCGTAGACTCGCGGGTAGTCTGCTGCAAGCCCATTCGTCAGTCGTGGTAGCTCCCGGCTATAGGAACGCGGCAGAAGTCGACGAGTCGAATGAATCTGCTCCTCAAGTAAATAGAAATTATCGAGAAGCCATTCGGCAGCGGGCGCAATTCGACGATTCTTGACGACAGCTGCAGCCACCAAGTCATATGTTGACTGAAGTACTTTTTCGTTTTCTGCAAGTCGATTGAGCAGTTTGTCAGCCGTTCGCCCAATTGCCAATTGATCGGTAACCGCCATCTGACGGGCATGGCGTTCCAACTGGTCAAAGCTCAGAAGTTCATCGCGAAATGGCGGTTCTAAAAGCATGGGCTCTGTCGACGATCGAGGAAGCAAACAACTGCGGTCGTTAGTCAATTGATTGGTGATTTCTGCCATAGCGTTTGCCGTGATATGTTCTGTGGGATCTTCTGACTATTCAACGAAAAAAGCCGACGTGGCGAAAAGTCCCCAATGGGTATGCTGCCTCGTCGGCTTACTCGTCGACTAGCTTTCGACTCGGTCGAATCGCTCTTCTTTACAGTCTTCCGATGTGTTTTTGTTGCTGTTTAGAATAAGGTCTTAGACCTAAAAAAGCAAGAAGCAATCCGTTGTTAACACCACTAGGCAATAAACAGGACCGTGAAGACGCAACGTTCATACATTCGAAATATTTTGTTTTCATCCTTGCCTTTGCATTCGATTGCCCTATCATTGTCGAAGGCGACCTCAAAACGCAAACTGGAATTGCGTTCAGGATACGTCCACAAAAATCGGATGACGAAATTTAGGGCTGCTTGCGAGGTTCACCACAAACCTAAGCCGAGCCAAATATTAGTAAGCCGACGCATTGAGCACTTACAAGTGCATTAATGCGTCGGCTTTTTTGTTTTCATACTTGGTTTTAGTTTTCAGTTGAGCGATTATCGACCACAAGAGTACGATTATCAACCACGGATTCCAAAAACATCGCATCTGTGTTGGTCGAGATTTGACCAATGTATCCACAAACGTCAGGACGAACCTTAGAACCCCACTTCGATTCCAATGTCCCAAAAATCCGATGACTGCTTGGCACAACGTTTGCGTTACGTTCGGAAACTGGAAATGTAAACGTATTTGATTTAAGAAATGAGATTTGCCATGTTAGGGACTATTTTACTCGTACTGCTTATTCTGATGGTTATTGGTGCGATGCCAACTTGGCCGCATAGCCGTGATTGGGGCTACTATCCAAGTGGCGGGATCGGCTTGGTACTGTTGATTTTGCTAATTCTCGTTCTGATTAATCGCGTTCCAATCGGCCTGTAACGAATCTAACACCCAACCCAATTAATGGAATTACTAAGATGAAAAAACTACTTTTGGTCCTTACTGCTTTTCTCGCTATTGCTATTTGCATTGGTTTTTTCCGAGGATGGTTTAGCATGTCCACAACTCGAGAAACACTCAGCAACAAAGTCGACGTTAGCTTCAAAATGGACCCGGACAAAATGAAGCAAGATGCGAATGCTGTGGAAGAAAAGACGAAGTCGCTGTTAGGGTCAGATAAATAATAGGCGAGGCCAAAAGGCTCCCGAAGTATCCATTAATCCGAGTTTTGAGGAGGGTATAAGAATGGTTTGGACAAGCTTTTCGATGCTTCTGTTTCTGTGGCTAGGATTCATGGCCTCCAACGCGTTCGGAGGGTCTGTTTATTTGCTAATGTTATTCTTGGCTTCGGTTTCACTGATCAAAATACTTCAGAGTAGGGAACACTTGTCGGAGAGTTTTCATGGCATTTGATAGCGATGAGCATGCCTTGAAGGCTGCTACCGATTCTGCCATTCTTTGCTTGATAGTATGATCACGAGATGACTTTCTGTATCGGGATTAAGGTGCGCCAAGGGTTGTTAGCTCTTGCTGATACGCGAATTGTAAAAGGCGAAGAGCATCTGACGAAATCAAAACTATCCTTTTCGTCGAACGGCGAAAGGAGATGGTGGTTAGTTACGTCGGGCCTAAGGTCAATTCGCGACAAAGCCGTGGCTTATTTTGAACGTGAGATTGCCGAACATACTCAGGCGAGCGATCGGCTTTTGGAATTGGCAAATTGCTTCGGTCAACAGCTTCGACGTGTTCGAATCGAGGATGGCTCATCACTATCAGCCAGCAATTTTTCATTCAACTTGCATGCGATCATGGGTGGGCAACTCTCGAAAGACGATTTACCGAAAATGTACTACATTTATCCAGAGGGAAACTGGATCGAATCGAGTGAAGACTCACCTTACTTTATCATTGGTCGGACGCATTATGCTAAGCCTATTCTTGATCTGCTCCTCCGGCACGACACTTCACTGAGGCATGCGGCTGCACTCGCGTTTTTGGCATTTGACGCAACCAAAGCCAGCGTTACTGACGTTGATTTTCCAATTGACATGATAGTCGCAGAATCAAAGTCCGGTAAATCGCACTATCGCAGATTTCCAGAGGAAGAACTCGCTGCTGTTTCCAAATGGTGGCATAAAACACTCTCCGATGCGCTAAACCATTTTCCGATCGAATGCTTCGATCCAATCTTTGAACGAGATTCACTGTAAAGGCGAGCGGCATATGCACCCATGCACAAGTTTTCGCACACAACTTGTTTAACCGCGTGCCCATCGAGACCACTGACTTAATTAGCCGTACCGCGTTAGCGGCGGTTAACTCTAGCATCCTTTAGCTGGTTCAGATTTGGCACGACGAATGCAATCCATCTTTGTTTTGGGGAATTCAGCCAGTGTGTAGCATCACCCAAAACGCTTAAATTGTTTTTCATTTCACATGAGTGAAGCAAGGATCGTAAATGAGTCAAATCCATGTCGGGTGCGAGCCTGAGTATGCCACCACGAGCCAAACTAGTTTTTTATTCAACGTGAATGTGTCACAAACGGATTGTCAAAAGGTCCTGTCGGAGAATCTCACGATCACTCCAGCGGTTTTTGCAGAACGGCTAGAAATCGGATTGGAAAGAAAGATATCTCAAAGATGCTTCGTTCAGCCGGGAGGCATATGCTTTCGATACGACGCGACCGTAGAAGTATCGGCAGAAGTCGACTTTGGGACTACGCTAGTAGAGCATCCGTATCGTGAACTTCCACCTGACGTTTTGCCTTATCTCAATCCAAGTCGATATTGCGAGTCCGATTTGCTAGGAAATTTTTCGATACGAGAATTTGGCTCGAGTGTGCAAGGGTTCTTGCGGGTTAAATCGATTTGCGACTGGACTTACAGCAACCTTGCCTATGTTTCTGGTTCGACAAATTCTCAAACAACCGCCCGTGATGTATTTGTTGAAAGGCAGGGAGTGTGCCGCGATTTTGCGCACCTTGCCATTGCACTTTGCCGCGGACTCGGAATTCCAGCACGCTACGTATGTGGTTACGCAGCCGAACTTCAGCCACCAGACTTTCATGGATTTTTTGAGGCATATTTGGGAGATCGTTGGTATCTATTCGACCCTACAAGACTAGCCCCAGTTAGCGGTTTCGTTCGTATCGCAACCGGACAAGATGCTGCAGACGTTCCGTTCGTCACATTTATCGGAGCTGCGCAATTGAAATCGAAAAAAGTCTGGGCAAATCGGCCAACTAGCCAGATAACGCCACCGCAGTTTTCGGATCAAATGGCCGTCTCAACAGCTTGACGATTTGAGATGGCAATCAGGCCTTCGAGACTGTGAGTGACTAACATTGCCTGATCGAATTTCCGACAGAAATCCAAAAACTCGATAGCATGGTGGTCGCTCATCACTCATCACTCATCACTTTATTAATTTTACATTCTAAAATAGCCTAATCTACCGACTGAGCAAACGTTGCGGGGAATACTGCCGTCCAAAAATGGCATGGGCGTCTCGCCCATGAAATCACGGGCGAGACGCCCGTGTCACGCCAGCACCAACTCTTATTTTCAAACTGGGCAGAGCACGAGCCACGCCAAGTGGACTGAAAACAAATAGAAGATCGAGATTTCTTTTTCGCACGGTCCACGAGATGCACTCGATAGTCACGGCTAAGATAGATTCTCCTCATTTACCGGAGCCCCATCTTGAGGTGGGCGAAGTGTGGTTTTGGAAAATCACCGACTCGACAAGCCCACAACGGCTTCGTGCATTCAAGAGCGACCGTGAACATAACAGACATCGTAGAAAGTACGCAGAACGGCAATTGTCGGCTGAGAAATGTTTCTATTTCCGAGGTCCGAATGGATCGCTCAATCTACGAGCCCAGAATTTAATTATCTTTTGTCAATTGGCCGAAGGCATAGACGACGAGACATGGATTTTTCACCTAGGAAGACATGACTTTAGCCATTGGTTTCGCAACTGTATTAACGATGAAGACCTCGCTGCAGAAACAGATCTGATATCAGGCCGTGGCGATGTGTCTGTCGCGGAAACTAAAGCGCTGATTCTCGCCTCCATTCAACGAAAATACATACTTCTATCGACATCGCGATTGTCCGTTCCGGGCGCGATGTAAGGTCACAATCGAAACCTATTTTGCAGGAGAAAAAAACGATGATAACAAAAGAAGAGGTCCAGGGAACCTGGAACCAATTGGCGGGTGCTGTTAAGAGCAAGTATTCACAAATTACAGGCGATGATTTAGCCGGACTCAACGGCAACATCCAGTAGCTGGCTGGCCTGATTCAAAGGAAAACAGGAAAGGCTCGTGAGGAGATCGACGAATTTATTCATTCGGTTTCCAACGGAACTGCGACGACGGTAGGTAGGATTTCAGAGGCAGCTAGCGACATGGCAACTAAAGCCTCAGAAACCCTACGCGATGGATATGACTATGCTCGCGATGCCTCCCGCGATGGAATCAAAGCAGCAACCGAAACCGTCCAACATCGGCATGGCGAGTCGCTTCTGTTAGCGATGGGCATCGGTGTTGTTGCGGGCTTAATCATCGGTACCTCTATGTGTAGCCATCGACCATACTAAGTTCGAAGCCCATTTAGAATCCCTAAATGCTAGACATTGCGAATCCGGCTAAATCCGTTGGAGCAGTGGCTAGCTTTTTTCGTAGGTGAGTGAAAGTCCTCAAAAACCTAGGAAGACGGGAATCATGGATCTACAAGGTATAATCGTTACGATTGTTGAAGGGAGGCAAAACGAAAAATTGGAGACCTGAATGAACAACCTGCTTAAAAAGATAGTGACATGAGAACAGACAATTGTAGCGGTGGCTCAAGATTGAGCACCTACTGGAGCATCGATCCTGATCAGCTCTTGACCGACTTGAATTCCGCACGTACTGGTCTTAGTCAAGCGGATGCTGAGCGACGACTCAAACAATATGGTCTGAATTCCATCAACGCAACCAGCCAAACGAGCGTCATCGGTTTGTTGATGAGCCAATTCAAGAGCCCCTTAGTTTTGATTCTTGTCTTTGCGGCTATCATTTCAGCCATAGCCGGCGAATGGCCTGACGCTTTGATCATCATCGCCATTATCATGGGGAGTACCATGCTAGGCTTTTGGCAAGAGTTCCGCGCAAGCAATGCTATCGAGAAGCTGCGATCCAAGGTCACGATCAAATCGACCGTGATGCGTGATGGGAAAAAACGCGAGATGCTTTCGCGGGAAGCAGTCCCTGGCGATATCGTATTGCTTTCTGCAGGGAGCCTTATCCCAGCCGATGGAATCGTGTTGGAAGCGAATGATCTGTTTGTAAGCCAAGCGGTCCTTACCGGCGAAGTCTTCCCGGTGGAAAAGAAGCCAGCGAAAGTAGAAACCAATGCAAGTCTGGCGGAACGCATCAACACTGTTTTCATGGGGACAAGTGTTCGTAGCGGGACGGCGACCGTACTGATCGTGCAGACAGCGAAGGCCACCGTATTCGGCCAGATTGCGGAACGACTCAAGTTGCGTCCGCCGGAGACGGAGTTTGAACGCGGGGTCCATCGCTTCGGCTACCTGCTTACTCGCGTCATGTTTGTCATGTTCGTAACCGTCTTGGCGGTGAACATATTTCGCGCCAAGCCTGCATTGGACTCATTGCTGTTTGCCCTCGCACTTGCTGTTGGATTAACACCTGAACTCCTACCCGCCATTATCAGCATAACTCTGGCCCACGGAGCACAACGGATGGCCAAGCGTGGTGTGATTGTGCGGAAGCTGAATGCCATTGAGAACTTCGGAAGCATGGACATTCTCTGCACGGACAAAACGGGCACGCTGACTGAAGGAGTGGTCATTCTCAAGGAAGCTGTGGACTCGCAGGGAACGGCATCCAACGAAGTGCTTCGATTTGCTTATCTCAATGCCAAACATCAGACAGGATTGAACAACCCATTGGATGAAGCGATCAACAGCTTCGGCGAAAAGTCGAAATTGAATATTAGCTCAGAAAAGAAGATTGACGAGATTCCCTATGACTTTAGTCGTAAACGATTGAGCGTGATTGTTTCCGACAAGCAAGGAATGCGAACGATGATCACGAAGGGAGCGCTGGCCAATGTGCTTCAAGTGTGCAACTCTGTAAAGACGGCGGATGGAGCCTTTCCATTAGATGATTCCAGACGAGCGGCCATCGATACGCGATTTCGTGAATGGAGTGGCCAAGGTTTCCGGGTTTTGGGGGTGGCGACGAAACCGATTACTTCTCAGTACGATTCTTATTCGCGCGAGGAAGAAAAAGAGCTCGAATTTACTGGGTTTCTGCTTTTCTTTGATCCACCCAAGGCCGATGTGTCAAAAACGATTGCCGACCTTGCCGAGCGCGGTGTTCAACTTAAGATCATTACTGGTGACAATCAGCTGGTGGCACGACACGTCGCTGAAGCAGTCAACTTGCCGGTCAACGGCTTACTGACGGGGACCGATCTGAACACGATGTCGGACGAAGCGCTATGGTTTGCAGCGCAGCGGACAACTATCTTTGCGGAAGTGGATCCGAATCAGAAAGAACGCATTATCTTGGCCTTGCAAAAGACAGGGCATGTAGTCGGCTATATGGGAGATGGCATTAATGACGCGCCTGCCCTGCACTCAGCCGATGTGGGGATTTCGGTCAACAACGCGGTCGACGTTGCGAAAGATGCATCTGACTTAATCTTGCTAGAGCAAGACCTCGGTATCTTGCGAGAAGGAATCGACGAAGGTCGGCGGACCTTTGCCAATACATTGAAATATATCTTGACGACCATCAGCGCGAATTTCGGCAACATGTTTAGCATGGCAATCGCTTCGATGTTCCTACCGTTCTTGCCGTTACTGGCATCGCAGATCCTACTCAATAATTTTCTGTCTGATATTCCTGGGATGACGATCGCTAGCGATAACGTAGATCCGGAATGGGTAGCCAAGCCGCGTCGATGGGATAACAAGTTTATCAGCCGATACATGGTGCTCTTTGGCTTGGTAAGTTCGCTCTTCGATTTCCTGACGTTTGGAATTCTTTTATACTTATTTAGCGCATCGGAGAACGAGTTCCGAACAGGCTGGTTCATCGAATCGCTGTTGACCGAGCTTGCGGTCGCACTGGTGGTAAGAACACGGCGACTATGCTTCCGAAGTCGTCCCGGAAAGTTTTTGTTCTGGAGCACCGTCGTGGTGATCGCCATTACTTTGATGTTACCCTATCTTCCATTTCACTCGCTCATGGGTTTTGTACCACTCCCCGCTAGCCTTATGGCAACGTTAATATTGCTCACGCTACTCTATGTATGTGTCGTTGAACTAGCCAAGAAATACTTCTATTCCCACGTTGAGAATTCGGGGCTCTCCTAACAAAACAAAGGACAGTCGCTCGGCTTGATTCACGCTCAAGTATCCTTGTCGCGATGCTTCAATCGCAAATTTACTAAGCTTCTTCAGACAACTTTGATGCTCTACTGCAATTTGAAGCTCATCGTTTAACTCTCCAGAACAAATCGATCTTACTGTGCTTTGAGCGACACCGCTCAATGCTTTCGGGAGAAATTTTCGCACACAACTTGTTTAACCGCGTGCCCATCGGGCCGCGTTTTCCTCGCGAAAGCGCGGGGCGATGCCTCATCATTACCCACAGTTCTATTGGCGAGAATCGTAGAGTTCGGATTCCAACTCATTGATACGGCTTGATTCCTCCTTCTCGCTGAATGAACGCTTGGGAGGCTGCTCGGGCAGTAGTGCTTGACCGACGCTTTTGGAATGCTCAAAAAGTACCAAGTAGCAGGCTTCAGGTAAGTTCTTGAGTGGAATGACCTCTAGGTTGACGGCGCGGGACTCACCGTTATGGTTCATTCGAATTTCCCTGCGAATTGTTTTGTTTTCTTTCTTTGATTCTTCCATGGCCGTGCGAAGCGGCAGCATCAGCCCCTCTTTCGCCATCTTCAATAGGTTAAAGCTCGCTTTTCCTATTGGCGGCTCAAGATATTCGCTGGTTGAACCTCGGAATTGAATAACTTGTAGGTCTCCATTGACCAGCACTCCTGGTGGCGAGAATTGATGGATGAGGATTCTGTCTGCCTCGCGTTGTGCACTCAATTCGAAACCAATTCCATCGGTGGTGTTGGGCAGTCCCGCGAGGGGAGCGGATTCGCGACGTCCACGGTAGGCCGAATGCGATCGGCTGATACTGGCGGGCGTATGAAACGAAGGAGTGGGCGCAGCTTTCTTGGTATAGATCTTGAATCTTTTATCAATCGGTTCAAACAGTTCCAAAAAACTGCCGATAGACTCTGACGCTCCAAGGAGCAAAAACCCATTGGGCTTGAGAGCATAATGAAACGTGGGTATTGCTTTGTTTTGGAGACTCGGCCCAAGATAGATCAGTAGATTACGGCAGCTTATTAGGTCCATTCTTGAGAAGGGTGGATCGACAAAAAGATTTTGTTTTGCAAAGACAACCATATCCCGCACCATCTTGCTAACGCGGTAGCCTCCCTGCTCTTCGACGAAGAACCGACTAAGACGCTCTGGGCTGATTTCGTCCGAAAGGGTTTTTGGGTAAAGCCCCATTCGGGCTTTTTCCAACAACTTTTCATTGAGGTCGGTGGCGAACACTTGAAGATTGAGTCCGCGTGGCGACTTTTCCGAGGTCTCCATAAATGCAATGGCAATGAAATAGGCTTCTTGTCCGTTGGAGCAACCTGGTATCCAAACGCGAATAGTATGGTCGCCTGGCCGCTGCAAGAGTTTTGGCAAAACCTCACGTTGAAGTGCGTCAAATACCTCAGCGTTGCGAAAAAAGCTAGTTACGTTGATTAGCACGTCGGAGTAAAGGGCATCGAGTTCCTTGGTGTTGCCTCGCAGAAACGTTGCATAGTCGTCCAGCGAATCCTTTCTGTTAATTGCAAGGCGACGAGCGATCCGCCGCCGGATAGTGCTAGATTTGTAGAGCGAAAAATCAACACCGGTATGGTTGCGCAATAGCATTAGCGTCTTCGTATAACCGTCAGTGCTCTCGGCTCCTTCTGACATTATTACCTCACTACCGGGCAATTCGGTTTCATCTGAGTGAATCGGCGTGTCGTTGAATTGGGGCGCACTCACTCCTTCGAGGTCCACTTGCGTTCGGGTGGAAAGTTCGAGTGGTTGTCCGGCAATGTAAGGATGTTTTGCAATCCTTGCAATTTCTCCGGCAATGTTGCTCGGCGAGAGAACCAGGTCAACGCAACCAGCAGCCACTGCGCTGCGCGGCATCGAATCGAATTTGGCCGTGCTATCTTGCGCGAACGTGACCCCAAACCCATCCCTGTGTCTAACGGTAATGCTTTGAGCAATTGAGCAAACGCCTCTAGCCCGCCCGCGGAGGCACCAATTCCAACGATCGGGAAGAATGCCGCGGGGACCTTCTCTTCGCCCGCAATCGTAGCTTCATTTGCCTGAGCCTGTGCTAGCCGAGCCCCGCCGCAGGAAATCGGCTAGCGCCTCAGGCTCAGGAAGCTTCAGTCAACCGGAAGGGACTTATGACTTTTGGCACTAGCGCGTTGCGGCTCAAAGTGAGTGCATCTGGACACTAGCTCGTATTTAATCCACACCTTCGGAGAGGTTTTACTTCTACTGCTTGCCAACGGTTACCGTACGTTCAAGCTGGATGCCAAATACAGCGATTCTATCCCGAACTTTACCGCGAGTGATTCCAAGGATTTCCGCAGTTTTTGATTGATTTCCACCTGCAACTTCAAGTATTTTGGCAATCAGTCGACGCTCCATTTGCTCTAACGCCTCGGCGTATAGATTCGTCGACCCTGCCGCCAGCTTTTCATCGATGAATTTTAAAAGCTGAAAATCCTGTGTCGCATCCGGCCATACATCATACGTATTTGCCTGAATTGGAATCTCATCGTTCTTCAGTTCTAAAGGCGTTGTTTCGTTCTGAATCGCAGGATCAATCGGAATTACGTTTTCTGTTTGCGTCGTATCCGAGATCGGATTCGACTGTCCGCATACGAACGACGGCAAATTATCCGTGCCAATGACTGTTCCAGTGGTATTGATCATCGATTGGCGGACAACTGATTGCAGTTGCCGAACGTTGCCCGGCCAATCGTATTTCAGTAAGAATTCATATGCCGCTGGAGCGATACCTTGAATATCCTTCTTTCCCATTTCAGATTTCGCACGCCGCAAGAAATACTCGAGTAGAAGCGGAATGTCTTCACGCCGTTCTTTCAACGGTGGAAGGTCGATGGTGAATCCGTTTAGGCGATAGAGCAAGTCTTCGCGAAATTCATTTTGCTTTACCATTTGTTCGAGTGGGCGATTCGTGGCGGCGATGATTCGGACATTGGTAGTAACCAATTCGTTTCCGCCAACTCGTTCAAACTTTTGCTCTTGAAGAAGTCGAAGCACCTTGCCTTGAATGATTGTCGACATGTCGCCAATCTCGTCCAAAAAGATCGTACCACCGTCGCATTGTTCAAACCGCCCAATTCGGCGACGATCCGCTCCCGTGAACGCCCCTTTTTCGTGCCCAAATAGCTCGCTCTCAAGCAGTTGATCCGGGATAGCTGCACAGTTGACCGCAACAAAGGGCTTATCCGCTCGATCGCTATGCTGAACCAGCGCACGAGCAACCAGTTCTTTGCCACAACCGCTTTCTCCACGAATAAGGACCGTTACATTCTCGGCTGCGACGCGGCCAATGGATTTATAGACCTCAATCATCGCCTTGGATTTTCCTACAAAGCGCTCTCCGCCTGATTCCCCCTCTCCAACTTGAAAGGCAACTGGTTCATCCATCATACGTCGAGCTTTGATCGCGCTGAGCGTTAGACTTCGAATTTGCCCGATGTCCAAAGGTTTCGATAAATAATCGAACGCACCAGCCCTCATGGCTTGGATTGCCGTCTCGCTTGACGTATCACCAGTAATAAAGATAACTGGCAGCTTGCGGTCAATCGCACGAATCTTCCGAAACAGTTCCAGCCCATTATGATGCGGTAGGAAAACGTCAAGCAAAACCACACTTGGTTTTTCGGATTCAAGCAAATCCAATCCGATATCGCCATCTGCCGCTGGTACAACGGTTATGTCACAATAGCCGTTCAATCCACTTGCAACGATATGGCGAACCGAACGGTCATCGTCAATGATTAATACTTTGGTCAAACCAATACTCCCCTGGCGCAGATTTTTTGGCCAGAATGTTTTTAGCATAAGCCATTGTAAATACTAGAGTTGGTACGTGCTACGGTACTGTTTTTCGTCTAGTATTGAGTTATTGTTTTCCATTCGCTGAAGCGGAATCCTTCGAAAGCCCTTGGTTGGTAATCTTGCTTGTTGGTCGAAAAGCGTTTCCATTGCGTTGCGATTGAACAATCTTGCGTTATCTCGGCAAAAAGTTAACTCGGGAATCATGCTGAAAGCAGCCAATTGACGCATAATAGTTTGGCACGCCAATTGCCAAAGACATGCTTGTTGTAGTTACTCCTTGCATTTCTCCAGTATTCGAACGAGACAATGGAAACCATGTTTCAAATAGACGAGGAACGATCACTTCTAGCGTTGGACGGTAATCGGATTCTGTTGATGGAATTAGCTTCCATGTTTAAAGAGGACGCGCCTCAGCTCCTGTGCAAGCTGAAGACGGCAGTTGCCGACGAAAGTGCAACTCTTACTAGATCTGCAGTCCACAGCTTAAAGGGTTTAGTTGCGACGTTTTATGCTCAACCTACCCTTGAGCTTGCTAATCGATTGGAGGATTCAGCGGCAAACGGTCAACTTGAGATGTTTCACCAAGGGGAATTGGAGAAACTTGAACAGGCAATTGAGTCGGTCATCGAAGAGTTCGTTGATCGAGGATGGATCGCCGAGCATTGAGTTGTGGATTCGCACGATTTCTTCGGTGCGCTCTCTTTTGGCACAAGGGTTGCTTTCTCAAAGGTAGTTGGCATTTGACCGACAAGCATTTCAAACCCTAAAATTGGAGCAAATAATGGAACTTATTCAATTTCTACCGGTCGGAGCGATCGAGTACTCACTGATTTATATGTTGGGAGGCGGAGGTCTCATGGGAGCTTTTGTCATCTTCCTAATAGCTCGCATGTTAAGGCGTTAGAGGAGAATTAACCCTCTGTCGAACAACTGAAATCGCTATGGAATGAGAGCCGCGTCCAAAATCCTTCGATTCATTTTGCATGAAACCAACGAAGTTGCAAAACTCCTCTCACTGTGGGTTGTTTTTGGCGTTTGTTCAGCGCAGTCCTTGGACGATTCAAATTCTACGTCAAGCCAATTAAACGTTCTGAAAAAACAACGAGAACACATCTCGTCTCAAATCGCCATCGATGGTGACACCGCCAAAACGAAAGGGCAGCTAAAGGCTCTCGATTCGATTCTGGCCCAGCATCAATCTAAGACAAACGAGTTAGCAGTCGTAAGTCAACAGTTGCAGGAAGCAAAACTGCAACTGGAAAAACTGGAAAAATATGATCCGGACGAAAAAAAACCCTATTCGTTTCTTAAACTGGAATCGCTTCGCACTTTACTCGAAAAAGAACAGTCTAATGAAGAACTACTCAAGACCGAATCGAAAGCTACTGGCAAGCTAGTTGACTACGCCAAAGATGAACTAGCCGAAAAGGAAAAAATTTCCAATACTGATCGAGCACAGAAAAGTGACAAGTCCGAAAGTGACTTATTGAACGATGCTGCAGACGTTGATTTGACAAAGGCTACTTTAGGCCTACGAAAGACAGTGCTGCAACTCGTAAAGACTCGGCAAGCACTTTGCGTTACAACGCAAAATCAGCTCAAGAAGAAAATTGAAGTGTACGAGAAGGGAGTCAAATTCTCTGTCGACGATCGCGAGACAATCATCTCGCAATTGAAAAAGGATCACATGTCGTGGTTGTCTCAGAAACGCGAAGCAGAATCTCGTATCCAGCGTTTGATATTGCTTGAGAAAAACCTGAAGTCTAATGCAACAGCGTCTGACAATGTCTCCGATTCCCGTTTGATCAGCGAATCGATTGAGATCTATCAAACTCTGGAAGCATCTTTTAGTCAGGTCGCGGACACTTTAGAGGAAGCTCAATTGCATTGGAAAGATCGCTTTACATTGCAGAGTTCAGAACGCACCAATCTAGCAACTCTTAAGGAATGGAAATCCGATCTTGACGACCTACTTGATAGGATCGATGCATACGTTTTGGCGATTCATCGAAAGCGGGATTCATTTCGGATTTCGATGGAACCAAGGCATGTCGAGAATGCAGAAATGCCTGAGAAGGACGTCCTACAAGCTAAAGGGGACGCTCAAAAATTCTTGGATGTCGCCAGCGCTAAAATGGTGGACCAACTGCAGACGCTCAAGTCACCTCTTGTTCGATTTCGTAAGGAGATTCGAGATAGCATCGGCGTGGCAACGACATTTTGGAATTCAAGTCCGACTGAGTTTATTGCGGAAATGTTGTCCTACGAGGTCGCTGAAGTGGACGACAAAGGAATCCCCATTTCAAGGGCCATTTTCCTGGTTCTTTTAATTGCGGCAGGCATTTATGTATCGTTTCTGGTAAGCAAGCTTGTTGGGAAGTTTGTGTTTCCAGTCTTAGGGGTGAAGCCAGGCGTCGCCGTGGCTTTGCGTTCGATCTTTCGCTATTTGCTTTGTATCGTGTTTGGGATCGTGGCTTTTAAATGGATGGGAATTCCGTTAACAGCCTTCGCTTTTCTGGGAGGTGCCGCAGCCATCGCAGTAGGCTTTGGCAGCCAGGATGTTATGAACAATTTCATGAGCGGGGTGATACTGCTGACAGAGCAACCCATTCGAGTTGGAGACATAATCTTGTTGAGTGAGAATCAGTGCATTGTGACTCGCATCGGATTGCGTAGCACTAGGCTTCGCAACTATCAAAATCATGAGCTAATTGTTCCCAATACCTTGCTTATTGAAAAGCTAGTTACCAATCTCACTCTGAGTGACAATTTGCTTCGAGTCACGGTCCCCTTGGTCGTAGATCGAACGGAAGCGATTCAAGAATCGATGCAAATGATTATTCAAGCGATCAAAAAGGAAAGTCGCGTTCATCAAGCTAGAGAGCCAATCGTTTTGCTCAAGGAGGTCGATACCTATTATCTAACGTTCGAAGTGCACTTCACGATCGAATTTAACGATCCGATGGAAAGCCTCAAAGCGCAGAGTAACGTACTTGCCGTGATTGGTGAGCTCTTTCCATCGAAAAGAAATGAGTCGACTGAGGATAACGGAGCCATGGAATGCTCGGACGCAACTCCTGCTGTGCAATCCGATAATGCTGGAAAGTTGACTCGAACACAGCTAGAAAAAGAAATTAAGAAACTTCAAGCTGTTTTAGTTGCCAAAAAGTAAAGTCTTACGAAAATCCCAAGGTTTACCCTACGGAAATTTCGGGTTTACGCTGCTTGCTAGGTACGACACGCGCATTCGCTCCGCCGCCAGATTTGCCTCTGGCAATCCTCGCGGTGGAGCAAGGTTTGGACGGCATCGCATTATTAGCCAAAAACCTAACGATCCGCAGGCTAAAACTCAATGGCACTCACTTTGAGCCGCAACGCGCTAGCGTGCGGGCAGAAAGGCCAGGAATCACTTGCGAATCCGGCCCTCATGCTAGCGCATTGAGGCTCATAATTTACAACGTGAGTGCCATTGGGCTAACCCTGCCGGATTGAGCTTTAAACAGGTGTAGCGACCTTCGCATACACATTTTTGGATGTAGGCCATTTTATGTTCTCACTGTTGCTATTTGTTGTCCTACAATCGTCGGTTCAATCGGACGATCTACCCAATATTGCCATAATCACACGAGCGCCAGGTGCTAAAAACACGGCCGAAGGCTTTCCAGGTCTACTTCGAATACCGCAAGCATTGATTGCAAAATCAGTAGACAGGGAATTCCAGCACACAGCTCCTGTGCAACAAGAAGTTCTTGTAACGAAATCGACTGGAACAGCACATTGCCAAGGGACGGTTGGCTAGTGCTTCGATTGCATGAATGATGATTTGGAAATGAGGAACGAAGATCAAAATGGTAAAAATCGACCTATTGAACTGTGTTTTGGAGTGCCTCTCGTTACCAGATGACAAACCGGAATACGAGCCCTCCAAAATCGATCCGGAGATTCCTGGCCCAAGACAACCCGATCCAAATTTTCCAGACGTCGGGGATCCGCCAAATCTTCCTCCACCTCTAAAAGATCCTCCGCCGGTTGCTCCTGAGCCGACACCAACACAGCAACCACCGATCAAATTACTCAATAGATTCTCGCCTCGGAAAGACGCTGCACCATGTTTGCGCGAGCAGTGCTGAAATTGTCACACTTCTCGCCGATCGCCAGTATCTTGTTCCCAGGCTCTGCCGGCTCTGCCTGGGCTGTGCGACAAATAGAAGTTTACGAAAAATGCGTTGATGCGAGTTTTGTTCCGTTCTGCGATTTGGATTTTCAGGTTGGTCGGGGGCTTGTCCCCCACCAACCTTGTTTTGGCGTACTAACGGCTAACACTCGCGAATCGACCCGTTCCCCTCGGCTTTGTCCGCCAGAGGCGGGCAAAGCCGAGGGGAACGGGGGTTCGGACGCCCAATTGTTTGTAGTACGCC
>JAYTVL010000114.1:0-7410 GCA_043744075.1 Pirellula sp.
CAATTTTAGGACTTACCAGATCCTCACCACGGATGGTCGATCGTTGACTGGGATGCTGGCCGGTGAGTCATCCAACACGCTGCGATTGATCAACTCGCAGGGCAAAGAAGAGCAAGTGCTCCGTGAAGACATCGAGACGATGAAAGCGTCCGCAAAATCGTTGATGCCAGAAGGATTTGAGATTTCGATTAGCAAAAAAGAAATGTCTGACCTACTAACATTCCTCAGCAACAGAGGTCGATATACTCCGATCTCATTTGCGACGGCCGCAACCCAGAGCACAGAGAAGAACCTTCCCGGACCTCGCGGGGCTCAAGGAGATAAGTTTAAACTTGCGACCTATGGTACGCTGGAGTTTGAAGGTATTCCATTCCAGGTAGACGAACCACAAGAAGGCCGTGTAGCGAACATCATTGCGCTACAGGGACAACGTCCACGAGGACCGCAGCAACCGGGACAACCGCCACAAGCTCAAGCTTCACTCCCATCGTCGGTATCAATACCCTGTGCTGGCAAGATGTCGACGATCCACATGCTCGGAGGTGTGGCTGCGGCGGGAGGACCACCCGGCAACCAAGGCCGGTCCACCAGCTTGATCGTTCGATGTATGTTTCAAGATGGATCCAATTCGGACCATCCATTGGTCTATGGAAAGCACATTGCTAACTATCAAGGAAAGACGGATGTACCTGATTCAAAGTTCGCTTTCGATGTGGATGGAAAACAAGTTCGCTATTTGAAAATAGACATCGACGCGACCAAAGAACTGAAGAGCATTGACTTCGTAAAGGGTGATGATTTTTCGCTGCCGATCGTTTTTGCGGTAACGGTTGAGTCAGCGGAAGCCAAAGCGAAGGCAAACGCTGCTGTCAATCTTGCTAAGCCGACAGTAGCGGTTCAAGAACCACAGAATCCTCCTCAGAATCCTCCACAGAATGCGCCGAGAGGCAATCGCGGTGGATTTGGTGGACCGATCGAACTCGCTGATGATGATGTTGCCGTCTACGCCGCGCCACCGGAAGAATTCAAGACCGTACGGGACAGCGCGGCGCATGGCAAACTTGAAATGATTGAGTATGAGTCGAAGACGGTTGGCACTACCCGCAAGATGCAAGTGTACACACCACCAGGCTACACTCCGGAAAAGAAATATCCTGTTCTCTACCTCCTGCATGGAATTGGTGGCGACGAAACGGAGTGGCAACGATTCTCGACCCCCAATGTCATGTTGGACAATCTGATCGCTGATTCCAAGGCGGTTCCCATGATTGTCGTGATGCCCAATGGTCGTGCTCAAAAGAACGATCGCGCCGGAGGGAACGTGATGGCAAGCGCACCTGCTTTTGCTACCTTTGAACGAGACTTGTTGGACGATGTTTTACCAGCCATTGAGTCCAAATACTCTGTAGATAAGAGTCGAGAGAGACGCGCGATCGCTGGGCTTTCGATGGGTGGAGGCCAGTCGTTCAACTTTGGCCTTGGTCATCTAGATTCGTTTGCTTGGGTAGGCGCGTTTTCCGCAGCACCCAATACCAAGTCGGCCGCTGAGCTGATTCCGAATGTCGAAGTTGCGAAATCCAAACTCAAGTTGCTTTGGATCTCGTGTGGCAACAAAGACGGACTCATTCGGATCAGCCAAAACGTCCACAAATTTCTCGTGAAGAACGGCATAGAGCATGTGTGGCACGTCGACGGCCACGGTCATGACCCTCAGCATTGGAGCAGCAGTCTTTACTGGTTCTCACAAAGCATCTTCCAGGACAAGAAGTCAGCGAGTACAAGTGCGATCCATCCGCTGGTCGGAAAATGGTCCGGTACGATCAACACGCAAATCGGTGACCAGGAATACGTCTATACCATCGAGAAAAAAGAAACTCAATTGCACGGAACGGGTGCCATGAAGCTCGAAGGCACGGCTTATTCAAGCGAACTAGTGAACCTAAGACTCGACAACCAGAGAGTGTCGTTTGATGAAAAGCTCAAATTCCGAGACATGGATATTGTGATCACCTACACCGGTGAATTGAATGTGGATGAGATTCAATTCACTCGAAAGGTTGGAGATTTTGCAACCGAAAAGTTCACCGCCAAGCGCACCAAATAGTTTTTACGTTTCACCGAAGTCAAGAGGTCGTGATGTTCCTTGTGGCAAACGGCGCTGGTCATGATTCCAGGCGAGGGGCTGAGCACTGTCCCTCACTCGCGCGTCGGGTTTCTAAATCACAATCGAACGCCAAACCTTCATAGGCAGAAATAATGCTGTCGAGATTGGTTTCTCCCGCACAATTAGGCATTTTTCGGTAAGATGCGAGTCCGACGTTCTGTACCTCTTGTATGTTTCGAGACAAGCTAAATGACCGAGTACGACCCGCTAGCTTCAAGCATTGATTTGCAGCCGCCATCCCAGTTCCAGCCCGGAATTTCGATGCTGCGTAGGATTCTGCGACGCATTGTTTTCGGTATTTTGTTTGCCTTTCCAATTTTGTTGACGGTTTTCGTCGTCTATCAAATCTATCTCATTCTGAATTCCTGGCTCATCGAACCAGTAGCTTCGTGGATCGTTCCTAGGATCGTACCAAAAGGTATTGACGATCCCTATTGGGATGCCGTCGAAAAGTATGTGATACCGCCGATTTCACTCCTAACTGTATTGATGATTTTTTACATTTTGGGTTATGCATTTCAATCGCGATTGAGCCGTTGGGTGGATTGGGGCTTCAGCTATATCCCTGGCATTTCGGTGTTATATCGAGCCATTCGGGATGCGTCGCAGGCTATGCAGGGTCCCGACGGACTAAAGAAAATCGATACGGTTGTGTTGGTGCCGTTTCCGCACCCCGGCGCAAGAGCCACTGGATTTTTGATGGGTGAATGCCAAGACATCACTTCGGGATTGCCACTTGCCTGCGTCTATGTACCAATCGGACTTTTTCCACCGTCGGGCTATACGTTGATATTTCCTCGCGAAGTTGTCATCAATACAGGCTGGGAGGCCACTTCGCCATGGAAATTGCTCCTCTCGGGCGGACTAACTGTTCCATCCAAAGTTCCCTTCGGTATTCCAAATCAGACTGCCACTCGCCTAAGCCAGGACGAAGACAGCGGGTAGGATTAAGTTTAAGATTATGAGTACGATTAAGATTAAGATCGGAATTTGCGTAAACTAGCCCTGCCTCAATACCACAGCTCTCACAGGAAACCATTGTGCTACCCTCCCATCGCAACTGGATAATCAATACGCTCTTGCTTGCTTCCTGCACATTGATCCAACCATCCAATGCAGACGACTTTCCTACACCTCTCAATTCCGAAAAATCGACGACCAGTCCGATGGATCCCTTGGAGGTTATTAAGACAGTGAAGCTCCCGCCTGGATTCGAACTATCGGTCTTTGCATCGGAACCAAACGTCCAGAATCCTATTGCAATCACGACCGATGAAAGAGGCCGTCTTTGGGTCGCGGAAAACTATAGTTGGTCAGGAAACGGTGCTGGCGGCTTCGATGGAAAGCAACGAGACAGAATCGTTGTTCTCGAAGATCAAAATGGGGATGGCAAACACGATAAACGAACCGTTTTTTGGGATGATGCTCGCAAGCTGACTAGCATCGAGGTAGGCAACGGTGGCGTATGGGCAATTTGCTTGCCGCATCTTCTCTTCTTTCCAGACCAAAATCGCGATGACGTTCCCGATGGACCTCCCAAAGTCATCCTCGATGGCTTGGATGAAGGAGCCGGCCATACACCTGCTAACGGACTTAAATGGGGACCTGATGGTTGGCTCTATGCTCGGCACGGCATCCAAGCGACAAGTAATATCGGCAAACCAGGGGCGAGCGATTCTCAAAGGATCAAAATCAACACAGGTGTATTTCGATATCATCCGATTCACGAAACTGTCGAGCCAGTGATGTACGGAATGACCAACTCGTGGGGTTTCGATTTCGATCAACACGGCGAGATGTTCGTCATCAACACCGTCATAGGTCACTTATGGCACGTTGTCCCTGGAGCTCACGTTCAACGGATGTACGGCGTCGACTTGAACTCGCATACGTATCAATTGATCGAGCAGACGGCCGATCATGTGCATTGGGACAACGGCGAAAAATGGAATACCGTTCAAAAAGGGATGTCCGACAAGACCAACGCAGCAGGTGGTGGCCATGCCCATATCGGTTTGATGATCTACCAAGGCGACAACTGGCCAGAAGAATTTCGCAATCGCCTTTACACTCTCAATTTGCATGGACTCCGATTCAACAGCAATCTTCTCGAGCGGCAAGGGGCGGGTTATGTTGGCAAGCGTGCTCCGGACTTCTGCTTCATGTCCGACCCTTGGTTTCGAGGTATGGACCTTATCACCGGCCCCGATGGCGGTGTCTACATTGCGGACTGGAGCGATACCGGCGAATGCCATGATCACGATGGAGTTCATAGAACTAGCGGTCGAATCTACAAGCTCACCCATGGCAAAACCAAATCGATTAACTCGCTTGACCTGTCCTCGCAATCCGATAGCCAACTAATCGGCCTCCAATCGCATGATAATTCATGGTGGCCAAGGACCGCACGGCGGATCTTGGCCGAACGCTACTCCAAAGGCAAATCGAATTCCGACCTCTCGTCGATTCGCAAGGAAATTGATGGACGTCTCGATGTTACGTCGGATGTCGCTAAACGGCTCCGTTTGATCGAGACCTGTTTCGCCATCGGCGCATCTGACGAACCATGGTTAATTTCCCGTTTAGCGGCCAAGGACGAACATGAACGAGTCGCTGCGATCCGGTTTTTAGTAGATCGCGTAACTCCTAACGAAAGACCTGTTTCCAACGGACTTAAGGAAGCGTTGCTGCAATTGTCGAGCAAAGATCGCTCTGGTTTAGTCCATCTCTATTTAGCTTCGGCACTTCAGAGATTGCCCAGTGCCGATCGTTGGTCCATCGCGATGCAACTCGCAACGAAAAAGGAATACATAGACGATCGCATGTTTCCGTCGATGCTTTGGTATGGAATGGAGTCTGCCGTTCCTCAAAATACGGCGAAAGCGATTCTGCTCGCGAAGAATTCTGCGATCCCTTTGTTGACTGAAAATATCGCTCGTCGATTGACCCTCGAAATCGAATCCCAGCCTGAGGTGGTGATCGAGTTGCTGTCAGCGGCCGAAAATCCAAAATTCCAAATTCCCGAACAGGTCGTCGTTGGAATGGCTAAGGCGCTCAATGGATGGCAGAAAGCAACACCGCCCGCCAACTGGAATGCGTTCATTAAGCGATTCGAAAAGAGTGAATCAGAGGAACTCGTTCGCGATATACAGGGTTTGCGTCTCGTATTCGGTGACGGTCGAGCTATGGAAGAATTGTCGAAAATCATCGACGATACGAACGCCGACGCTGAAGCTCGCCGACAGGCGCTCCGCTCGCTTTTGAAAGGGCGACCGGCTGAGTATGCACCGGCACTATTCAAATTGCTTGGTGACCGAGCAATGGTTCGCGAGGCGATCCGTGGGCTTGCTCAGTACGATCACGTGGATGCTTCAAAACAGATCTTCGATCGATCAAAGAATTACGGTCCCGCCGAACGCGCCGAAGTGATCAATACTCTTTCATCACGGCCAGCATATGCGCGAGCACTTCTAGCGGCGATTCGAGACAAGACAATCGCTCCCAATGAAGTCTCCGCGTTTCATGCTCGGCAGATTCGTTCGTTCGACGACCAAGGGCTGAACAGGGAACTGTCAGAACTTTGGGGCGAGGTTCGCGTCACGGCAGATGACAAGCGAAAGCTCATCGATCAACTGCGAGCGCAACTTCCTAGCGATGCAATTGCAAAGAGCGATCCCCGCGCAGGACGAGCAATCTTTCAGAAGTCCTGTGCCAATTGCCATGTTCTGTACGGAGTAGGAGTGAAGATCGGTCCAGATCTCACTGGTTCGAATCGAAAAAACATTGACTATCTGCTTGAGAACATAGTTGATCCGAGTGCAAGTGTCGGTGCGGATTTTCGAACAATGATCGTATTGCTAAAGGATGGTCGCGTGGTCAATGGTGTGGTCACTGCAATAACAGAGCGAACACTAACGTTGCAAACGGCACAAGAACCCGTGACGTTGGATCGAATGGAAATCGAATCTAGTAAACAATCGACGTCGTCGCTCATGCCTGATGGACTTCTTCAGAATCTTTCGAGCGAACAGATTCGAGATTTGATTGGCTACTTAATGTCGACTGACCAAGTTCCTTTGTAGAACAGTTGTCCTCAACTGTTCCCTCGCTACGTGCCCGTTTCGGCGTCGATCACAACGTGGGCCGCAAACCGTGGGCTAGCGCCCTTCGGCTAATCAGCCGGAACGCGCTAGCGTCCGGTTCCGCCCGACTTATGGTCGACGCCCCCGTTTCCATGAAAATTATACAGGAGTAAATTCGTGCCATCTGTTTTTTCTGGAATGGACCCTTTTATCGAAGGGTACGAGTGGGAAGATTTTCACGTTAACATGATTTCCGAAATTCAAGCGCTCTTGGTACCTCATCTGCGCCCGGAATATGTCGTGCGAACAGAGCGAAGAATCTATGTGGAGCATGCGATCGACGATCCGCAGTTGATTCGCCCAGATTTGACGATTCTCCGAGGCCGTGAACAAATCAGTAACGCAACCACTGCAAAGCATGTTACGCTCTTAGAACCGGTTGAGCGAACGCTTCCAAAACCGCAACGCATCGAAGAAAAATACCTTGTTATTCGGCGTTTGAATTCTCCCGAAGTCGTAACGGTGATCGAATTGTTATCGCCAACGAACAAGCGAGCCAAAAGCCAAGGTCGTAAAGAATACCTATCGAAACGCGAAGAGATTCTTCAAAGCAAGACGCATTTGGTGGAACTGGATTTATTGCGCGGTGGTGAACGATTACCGACCGTTGAGCCGCTTCCGGATGGCGATTACTACGCGCTGGTTTGTCGGGCTCAACGTCGATACACTGTATCGGTTTACACTTGGAGACTCGAACACCGCCTACCGATCGTACCAATCCCGCTTGCAATCGGCGATCGCGAGATTTCGCTCGATCTTCAAGCGGCTTTCGATTCCGTATTTGATCGAGCAGGCTACGACTACTCGATTGACTATTCTCATCCCGTTGTGCCAACAGTCAATGAATCTCAACAACAATGGATTGCTAAAAAACTAGATCATAATGCGATCGGCGGATGAAACCATACGAGCGGCAACAAAGTGTGAGGAACGCCTTGAAGCACCAGTCAACCTTTGCCATGGACACCACGCCCGCTATCGCTCTGAGAGGCTGTGATTTTATAGTACCAATCACGCTCCGCGTGATTTTCGCAGTTCAAAATCTTTTGTTTCTGAGGCAACATCACGCGGAGCGTGATGGGTACTTTCTTCAGATTCGAAAAA
>JAYTVL010000115.1:0-2274 GCA_043744075.1 Pirellula sp.
AGTTTACGATGCGAGTTCGGCTCATTGTTGGTTCCTTAGTTTTAGCAGTTGCCACAGGCAGCGGCGTGATGGCTTTTAACAACCCGTTTGCGGCCAAAACGGTCAAAGAAGTAATGAAGATTGCTCACAAAGATGGGCTCAAAAAGAAAATCGAAGGCGGTACAGCTTCGGATGAAGAAAAGAAGCAGTTGCTGGACCTATACATCGACATGCTTGAAGGGGAGCCAAAGAAAGGCGACAAAGCAGAATTCCTTGCGAAGACAAACGCCATGGTAGTGAGTGCCGCTAAAATCGTACTTGGTAAAGAAGGAGCAATAGATGAATTGAAGAAGACTGCTGACTGTATGGCGTGCCATTCGAAGCACAAGTAAGATTGGATTAGTAACCTGATTACTTTTGAAAAATTACGTTCCCAAGCTCCGACGTCACGACTCGGGAACTAGTCGACCAAGACAGTCTTTGGTGGTTGCTCCATTCGTGATTTGTTGCATATTTTGGCATTCCAAGCTTGCCGATGTCGGCTGATCTGATATGTTCGGTGTTCCGGAAACAACAGACTTGCTCGTCGCGGTCTTCTTTTAGCCGGTTCCTTGTGCGATCGAAATCCACGTCATTGATGATTTCTGTTCTTTCGCAAAGGCAGTCTAGATCGTGGGCACACAGGTTTGGGATGGAACCTCGCCTCGATTTTCGGTTTCTCGTCAATGAGAGGTATTAAGTATGGGCTTCGATTCGGTCGGCCATTCCATCGCGGAAAATGCAATGCTTACTGAATTGCTTTCTGCATCGGATGCTTTGCAGTTGTCGCGGTACAAAGAATTTTTGAGGCATTGTAGCGAGCTTGATCGGAATAACGTACTCGACCAAGCCATGGAAGAAGCGATCCATCGAACTTCCGGAAACCGTATTCGCGGACTATCTGTAAGGCACGTTGAGGGCCAAATTTTCGTTGTTGGACAAGCCAACAGCTATCACACAAGACAACTGGTTATCGATCTAGTGAGGAGCGCGACCGAAGGCTCGGGACAGCAGGAATTTAGCGCTCGCATTGATATTTGTGTCAACGGCGATCGGCCGGATATTGTCTTCGCCGGCTGCCCAGCGTCAACCATTGTTGTATCAACGGTAACAGAGTCCAATGCGACACAACCCAAAGTACTCGGAATGTAACTTCCAATGAACGAGATAGCATTCATGCCATGGGTTATTACGATTGGTTTGGTATTTGTTTCTATTGCTTTCGCGTTTGGCATCATTGCCATTCTGAGCATTTATGGTCGGCTCTGGATAGAAGCTTATTCCTGCGGCGCGGAAGTCAGCATTCTGGACTTGGTCGGCATGTCGCTGCGGGGTGTCAACCCTCGCACGATTGTGACAGCGAAAATCATGGGCAAACAATCTGGGATAGACATTGACCGCGTTTCCGGGATGAGCAATGAGCGTTTGGAGGCTCATGCATTGGCCGGCGGCGACGTTATCAACGTAGTTTTGGCCACGATTGCTGCAAAGTATGCTCAGTTGCCATTGGGATTTGACCGTGCGATGTCTATCGACCTCGCCGGACGTGATCTAGTCGACTCGGTTCGGACGACAGTTTCTCCCAAAGTTATCCATTGCCCCGACGTAACGGATTTGGGTCAAGCGAGTATTAGCGGTGTTTCGAAGGACGGCATCGAACTTTTCGTGCGTGCTTGGGTAACCGTCCGGACCAACCTTGATCAACTGATTGGCGGTGCGACGGAAAAAACCATTATAGCGCGAGTTGGCCAAGGGATCATTAGTGCTATCGGATCCACGGAGTCGTTTAAGCTAGTGCTCGAAACGCCAAGCATCATTTCCAAGAAAGTCTTGGACCGAGGACTCGATGCGAATACTTCGTTTGCAATCGTCTCGATCGATATTGTGAATGTAAGTGTGGGGACTAACATCGGCGCGATTCTAATGATTGCTCAGGCAGAAGCGGACATGAAAACCGCGACGGCCGAGGCAGAATCGCGACTGGCCATGGCATTAGCATTCGAACAAGAAATGACGGCTCGTATCACAGAACGACGCGCCGAGCTGATCCTTGCAGAGGCCCTGGTGCCAAAGGCATTGGCCGTTGCATACGCTAATGGCAACTTCCACTTTTCGTCGCAGTCTGCATCTAATGAAAGTTTTCCGCACATATGCGATGGGACTTCGATCGGCGCGTAGGTAAATCTTAGGATCGCTCTAGCAATTAGGCGGGCGGCAGTTTGAAACCCACCTGTAAATTGGGTGGCACGCCCTGAG
>JAYTVL010000116.1:0-7376 GCA_043744075.1 Pirellula sp.
CCACCCAATTTACAGGTAGATTTCAAACTGCCCGCGCCTCAAGGGAAAAGCGAGCTCTCCGATTTTTCCCATCCCAATCGTACAGTTCGAAATTTTGCATTTTCCAATTCTCATTTTAACTTTTTCAATTCCTCGTCATAGATAAGCCTCGACTTGCAAGCAACTTCCCTGCCCACGTTATGATCGACGCCCTCTCAGTATGTTTGTTTCTGCGGCTCGCCTAAAGCTCCATGAAATTAGCCAGCAATTGAAGGCCGTCGCGTTGGCTCTTTTCTGGGTGGAACTGAGTTGCCAATAAGTTACCGCGCCGAACCGCCGCGCAAAACGAATGCCCGTAGTCTGCTTTCAACCAGATCAAGTCGTTGTTGCCCGGCTCAACGTAATAGCTGTGCACAAAATAAACATATGGGTCACCTGATATCCCGTTGAGCATCGAGTCGTCTGGCCAGGTACTTCTGACTTGATTCCAGCCCATGTGGGGTATTTTAAACGACTGCTCGGCTTTTGCTTCAAATCGAACAACCTTTCCAGGTAGGATTCCCAATCCGTTGTGGATGCCTCCCTCATCGCTGATTTCAAACAGGAGTTGCATACCCAAGCAAATGCCCAAAAAAGGCCTGTTCGACTGGGACCAACCACAAAGGAATTCAACCAGTTGGCGGCGGCGCAGTTCAGCCATTGCGTCGCCAAATGCTCCCACGCCTGGCAAGATGAGGTGTGTTACACCCGATAGTTCATCGGGGTCACTACTGATAATCGCGTTGCTGCCAATATGTTCGATCGCTTTTTGAACGCTGCGAAGATTGCCCATCTGGTAATCCACAATTCCAACTCGTTTTTCCATACTGTATCGTTCCGAATGGTATTTGTCGCGTTTTGGACCAAAGTGTTTGGAAATAGGACAATCGATTGCTGCCCAAGTGACAGGGGGAACAATAAAATTGTCAAAAGGTTAATTTTGGCCGACGAAGTTTACGCACATTGGTGGCTGGCACAGCCCCGAAAAACAAGTCGAATACAACAGGAATTTAATGAAAAGCTTGCTTTTTGTGGGAAACAACAATCATTGCGCCTAATTTTCCATAAAAAATGGCCCAATAGTTGCGGACAATCATTTAACTGGTGAACCAATGGCTGTCAATAATCGTCGAATGACGGTTGAAGATGACCAGACTAGTCAAGTGTCGGTGCGATAGAACGATTGTCAACGTGGCAAACCGCTCAACAATGCACGACGCGAGACGACAAGGAGTTCAATGAATGAACTTCGTACCCTATCGCCGAGTCGCTTGTAGCGGTTGGGAGCCGCATGGATTCCACAAGATTCGTCTCAGCAGCAGGGAGCTAAGGATTATGAATACGGACTATCGCATATCGCTAATTCGAGAACTACGAGACCAACAGGTTCGGTTCGCCCCTCGCTCAAAGAGGAACGAACAGGCGGATCGGGCTGAAACATTGCTTTCGGAATTGGACCCGAGCAAGAATTACCCATACGACTTTCTTTTCTTCCGCGTTACGGATGTTCGCCCCGACGGTACCGGTTACCGCTTGATCAAGGGTGATGACGCGGTCCATGATCTTCGTCTATTCGTGGAAGATATAACGGATTCCATGAATCTGCGAGTTGAAGAAGCCAATGAACCTGTCCACACAGTTGAAGATCTGAGCAAGATGTTCAATGTGTCGACCAAGACAATTTCCCGTTGGCGTGATCAGGGGCTTGTATCGCGGCGATTCTTGGCCGAAGGCCGAAAACGAGTCGGGTTCCTTCATTCCAGTGTTGAACGGTTCGTTACTCAGAACAAAAAGCGTGTGGAAAGAGGCGAACGGTTCAGCCAGATCAGCGACTCAGAGCGAGACGATATTATCGACCGAGCGCGTCGCATTGCTGCAACCGGTTCCAACTTGTCCGAGGTATCTCGCACCGTTGCATCTGAAGTCAATCGCAGCACCGAAACTATTCGATATACAATCAAGAATTTCGATCGTCAGTTTCCTAAGATGGCCGTGTTTCCCGATCAACGCGAAGTGCTTTCGGACGAAGACCGTCGAGCAATGTATCAACAGCACAATCGAGGTGTTTCAACGGTCGTCCTGGCGAAAAGATACGGTCGTATCCGAAGCAGCATCGTTCGTATATTGAACGAACAACGAGCGCAAAAAATATTTGAGTTGCCGTTGGATTACATGCACAACGCGGAATTCGATGACACCTCTCGTGTTGACGAGATTACGGCCGAGCTACCGGCCATAGCGGAGCCAGTGCGCAAAGTGCGCGCTCCAAGCGGGCTGCCACCATATTTGGCTTCGTTATATGATGTTCCCCTACTCACTCGAGCCCAAGAGTACCATCTATTCCGTAAGATGAACTACTTGAAGCATGTGGCGAGCAAGTTGCGATCGGAGTTGGACCCCAAAGCGCCGCTTGTGTCTCTGATGGACCAGATTGAAAAACTCTACGAACAGTCGGTTGCCGTCAAGAACAAGATCGTTCAAGCGAACTTGCGGTTGGTGGTTTCGATTGCGAAGAAACACGTAGATCCAAATGATGATTTCTTTGGTTTGATCAGTGATGGAAACATGTCGTTGATTCGAGCCTCGGAAAAGTTCGACTATTCACGCGGTAATAAGTTTAGCACTTATGCTTCATGGGCCATCATGAAAAACTTTGCCAGAACGATTCCCGATGAATTCAAGCATCGCGACCGATTCAGAACGAGTTCCGAAGAGATTTTCATTGGTCACGAAGACCGACGCGCAGACAACTTCTCCGCCGAAATCGATCAGGCTGCTCGGACAGATCAAATTCAGAAGATCTTGCACACACTCGATCAACGCGAGCAGCAAATCATCGTTCGCCGATTCGGTCTGGACCACCGGTTTGAGCCGTTAACGCTTAAAGAAGTAGGTGAGGAATTGGGTGTTACCAAAGAACGTATTCGTCAGCTTGAAGCGCGTGCCCTCGATAAACTCCGAGCGGCTGCGAGCAAAGCCCATATCGATATTCCGGAGTAAACAACTGTTCGCCCTCCGGGAGTTAAACGGTCGTATCACAACCCGAAGCGTTAGCGAGGGACAAACAATCCCTCGCTAACACTTCGGGTTAGGATTAAATAAACAGCCCGCAAGCTAGGTGGAAAGCTTAAAGTCCACGCCATTCGAGTTTGTCTCGCGGGGGAATACGATCGTGGTACTTTACCCTGGATTGGCAGTTGATTTCAGGTTAATCTACTGGTGGCTCTAACACCAGTATTCTCCAGCGCTCGACTCAAACCATGAAATCAACAATAAACAATTGGCTTTCCATGGCCGTTTGTGCCTGCATTAGTTCTTTGCTCCCAGTTCTCTCCCATGCTCAAGAATCGAAAGCGAATCCAATCTCTGGGATTAGCAAGACTAAACCGGAAACGGGGCTATTTGTAACAATTGACGGCGGCAAGGGCGGGTACATGGTTCCCTACACCGAGTCATTCGAACGAACTAATATCTCGTTTGAAATGATTCCTATCCCGGGTGGCGAAGTCACGATCGGATCACCGGAATCCGAAGACGGGCGAAGCGAGGACGAAGGCCCTCAGTTCACGGTGAAACTGGCACCGTTTTGGATGGCCAAAACAGAGCTCACTTGGGGCGAGTACAACACTTTTATGACGTCGTATGACGTCTTCAAAAAACTGTCCGGGGCCGGAATTCGCCAAGTTACAGCCGACAATCGGGTTGATGCGATTACAGTCCCCACGCCACTTTACGACCCAGGCAAGACTTTCGAATATGGCGACGACAAGAGCCAACCCGCAGTAACCATGACTCAGTACGCCGCCAAGCAATATACGAAATGGTTAAGCGGTTTGACTGGTGTTCAATATCGATTGCCAACCGAAGCGGAATGGGAACATGCGGCTCGAGCCGGTTCAAGAACGGCTTATAGTTTTGGCAACGAACCGGCAGAACTTGAAAAATATGCTGTTTTTGATGCCACAGAAGGTGCCGCCAAAGTTGGCAGCAAAGCACCAAATGCATTTGGACTACATGATATGCACGGGAACGTTTGGGAATGGACCATCGATCAGTTTTCGCCCAACGGCTTCGAGCTTCGCGGAGGCAAATCGTTTTCAGGCCTCGAGGCGACCAACTGGCCAACCGAAGCAGATTCACGTTGTGTCCGTGGGGGCGGATGGCAAGACCCTGCCAAACGTCTTCGCTCGGCGGCGAGGATGGGATCCGCAGATGAGGACTGGAAGGATGAAGACCCAAACGTTCCGCTTAGTCCCTGGTGGTACACCTCCGATCCGGCTCGGATGGTGGGCATGCGACTCGTTCGCTCTGCGATTCCATTGTCCAAAGAAATGATGGTCAAATTTTGGGAGATCGATGTTGCGACAATACAAGAAGATGTTGATGCCCGTTTGCAGGAAGGTCGCGGTGCAATCGGATTCTCGGTGCCCGAACTCATCAAGGAATTTCAACGTAAAAAGTAGATCTACTCAATGCATTCACAATTTCGTGCGTGGGCTCAGTTAGTTCGTATCCCAAATACTCTTACAGCTTGTGCAGACGTCTTAGCAGGATTCACGCTAGCCGTGGGAGCCTGGTGGCAGATTTCGGGGATTGCTTCTTCGTTGGTGATGGCTTCACTTGCCTCTATTTGTCTTTATTGGGCGGGCATGGTTCTGAACGACGTACATGATTTTCCCGAAGACATTGCGAATCGCCGCGGCGGACCACTTGTTGATGGGTTAATTTCCCTTGGAACGGCGAATATTGTGGGTTGGGCGCTGTTGGTAATTGGAGTTGTATTGGCTGGCGTTTCAGCGAACCTGTTACCTACCGAGGATAAGGCGACGCCTTTTTGGATTGTGGCTGCGACCGCGTCAATTCTCGCCTCAGCGATTGTGGCTTATGATAGTTCGCTCAAGTCGACCCCACTTGGACCAATCCTTATGGGCCTCTGTCGCGGACTCAATTTTCTAGTTGGCGTATCGCTAGGAGCTCTCATGAAATCGCATCGAGAATTGGATTGGACAAGCATTGTTCCTGCAACGATTGGCCTTATTTTGTTTGTTACTGGAATCACACAGGCCGCGAGACGAGAGGGGCACCCAAAACAATGTGCGCGTCGTTTGGCGAGGGGTTGGATAATTAGCGTCATCGGTTTGTCCACAATAGCGATGTGTTCATTGTGGACTGATCGGTCCTTGCTACTCGAACCGCATAGTTGGTATCCAATATTAGTGGCGTTTTTGGCTTTGCCGTGGCTACGCCGTGCTTTCGTTTCGGTTCAGAGGCCAGGTGTTGGGACACTGGTTCCAGCCATCAAACTAGCGATTCTCAGTATCATTTTCATAGATGCGGCGATTGCATTGCAGTTCGGAGGATACTTACCTGGAATGATTGTTTGTGGAATGGCTATTCCTACATTCGCTTTGGGACGCATCTTCCGAGTGACTTAGAACGCACTAGCGTCGCTTGATTCGAGAGGAAAATAACTACTATTATTTTAAATAACACCGATACGAATAGCACCATTACACGCGGGCCAGTAATTGGTTTGTTCTCTTTGGTCTGTTTGATCGTGGGGAACATGATAGGGGTCGGAGTATACGTTGGAGGTTACTATTCCCTGCTAACTCTCAAGGACGTACGGCTGGTTTTGTTGGTTTGGCTCTTTGGTGGCTTGCACGCAATTTGCGGTGCGATCGCTTATGGCGCAATTGCAAATCGATTGCCAGTCTCGGGCGGCGAGTATTCCTATTTGTCTCGCTGTGTTCACCCTGCCATCGGATTTGTCGCCGGCTGGATTTCTATCATCGCGGGTTTTACAGCACCTATTGCCGCGACTGCCCTTTTGCTAGGGAAGTACCTTGGAGGTGCCGACTCGTCTGCAACTGCCACCAAGTGGATAGCCACCGCAAGCATTGTATTCGTTGCAATCCTACACGGCTGTCATTTAAAGGTCGGGGCGTTGTTCAACAATGCGGTGATTGCGGTGAAGCTTGTTTGTTTTGCAATATTCTTGTTTTTTGGATTGCCCTTTGTGCTGCAAGGAACGAATACAGGTCTGCTCATTGAAGCTGGCAGCGCGACCAATGAATCGCCATTGCTGGGAGTGAGACTTCTGGAGCCATCGACATTGGTTCAAATGGTTGTATCTCTGTTCTATGTTTCTCTAGCGTACACTGGATTCAACGCAAGCATCTATCTCGCGGGAGAAATCGACGGTCCAACGATGCACAGAGCCGGGGGTAGAAAACTGGTAAGCCGATCGATGTTGATTGCAAGCGTTTTGGTCGTGGCGTTATACCTTTTGTTGAACTACGTGTTTTTGTATGGAATGAGTCCGGAACGAATTGCTCAAGCGGGAGAAAGCTATGTGGCAGAAGTTGCAAGGAACATCGGTGGCACCTGGCTTGCGAGGTTAGTGCAAACAGCGATTGTGCTATCGGCGGCGACGAGTATTTTGGCGATGATGGCCATTGGTCCCATGGTTTACGCACAAATGGCTGATGATGGCCGTATGCCGAAACTATTCCGTATTTCAGACCAAGTGCCAAGAGTTGCGATTGTTGTGCAGGGCCTATTGAGCATTGTAGTGGTTTGGATTTCTCAGATTCAGGACATCGTGAAATACCTTGGCCTAACGTTGACAGCCTGCGGTGCACTGGCGGTTTCAAGCGTGTGGATCGCGCACAAATTCATGGCGGAAAAGTCTCCGATAAAGTGGTACGAACATGCTGCTGCGTCGATCTATGTGAGCGTGGCCGTTGTGCTCTTGTTGGTAGCAGGTTCGCTGGATCGTGAGCGGAACCAGTTTTATCTTTGCGTGGCAACTTTTGCGTTAGGCTTGCTAATTTACGCCTTCGCAAGTCTCCGATCGACTCAGAAACGCCCTGACCAGCATCAGAAATAGAACGTGCAAAACAGTCTCCAACGCCAGATTCGCGTGCCAAGGCGATTGAGCACGTGGCGGTCATGGATCCACCTAAGACTGCGGTCCATGAGTCTCTTGAAATGAATGCTGCCAGCTTACAGCGATCGATTGCTATACGCCACATCAGTACCCATCGTATCGTCGCCTTGATTGAAATCGTTTCTCCTGCAAACAACTCTCTTGGGATTTGCGTCTTTTTAATTGAGGAACTGGCACACTTTAAATGAGCCCGACGCGCTGGTTTTGAAGTTGAGCCATTTGATAATAACCCCTATCGGGATTGTATTTCGCTGGCTTCGCTCGGCGATTGTATTAGAATCTGTTTCTAAACGTAGCATAGGCATCTTGCCCACTGCTTTCAACATCTTTGTTTTGCCTTTTTTGCGCGATCGAGGATTCGCTGCATGGATGTGTGTCCGCCTTTAATGTAGCGTTTGGTTTCGAC
>JAYTVL010000117.1:0-2266 GCA_043744075.1 Pirellula sp.
AGAATCCGCATGAGCAGACACGGCGAAGCGACTTAGCCCAACGCACGATCTATCCCTCCGTTCCGCTTCGCTCCAGTTGGGATAGATCGTTATTCGTTAAGCCGGCGATGGCTGTTGACACAGCCGTTTGCAATTGGTCACGGTTATCGTAAGCGAACGTCGTCTGGAAAGCATCCTTGTACGAAGCTAGGTTGGTTAACCGATTGCCTGAATCGTAAGTCAAGAAATATGCAGCCAACGTCTGAGCGGGTGTTAACGAAGCTGGCAAAGTCGACGTACCGTTCCAAGATTGACCAGTGGCGATTTCGGTTTTGGCATGGGTAATGTTGGTGTTTCGACCGGCACCGTCGTACGTCATGCGGGTGTGTACTTTGAGGGCACTGGTGCTTGCGGCAGTTGCAGCGTAACGGCGCAGATCGGTTACTTCGGAAGCCGCGTTGTAAGACTGCGTTACAAGTTTAGGCGCAACGGCGTTGCTGCCACCAAATGATGTTTGAGTTAGGCTAGTCAATCGGTTCATGCCATCGAAGCCATAAGTATTCTTTAAATCCCATAACCCGCCGGTGATATTCGAACCAGTCATTCTACCACCAATGTTCAGGGAAAGTCCAATCCGATTCCCAACTGCATCATAGTCTCGATCGACGATGAAGTTACGGCCCATGAGGGTATGGAACTGCGATTCATTTTGAAGTTGCCCTCGAGTATCGTATGAAAAGCGGAAACTGGCGGCTTGGGCGCCGGTGTCAGAGACCGATGTTAGTCGATCCGCTGCATCGTACGTGTAGCTGATTCCGCGAACGGGTATCGTGCCGGACATCCATGATTCGGAAGTTGGTCGGTATACCGCGTCATAGCTCCAGTTGGTCGTGCGTCCGTTGCGATCGATCATCGATCGCATGTTCCCAACTCCGTCGTATTTGAAGGTTCGGTTGTTGCCTTGTTGTGAGTCGGTTACGAGTTGGTTAACATTGTTGTAGAGATAACTGGTGACGTTGTTTAGTGGATCGGACACAGAAGTGACGTTTCCAAAGACATCGTAGGCGGTTGAGGTGGAATCGTTATTGGCATTGATGACGGCGGTGGGTCGGAACCATGCATCGCGGACGTAGCGCGTCGATTTATTAAGCGGTTCTCGAATGGCGTCGGTGGCTGCCATCAAATTGCCAAGACTGTCGCGTGTCGATTTGGAATAGGGTGACAATTGAGGACCGGTGCCGTCTGGATCAGGCATGGTGGATTTTAATAATCGACCGCCGACGTCGTAGGAGTATTCGGTAATGCGGGCGAGCGGATCAGTAACTTTTTGTAGAAGTCCGTCGACCAAATATTGAAAGCTGGTCATGGATGCTGCAACGCCTGATGTGGGGACAGGTGACTGAACACTCGTGAGTCGACCGCGTCGATCGTAGTCATAGTTTGTAGCACGTTTCAGTTCGTCCTTGATGTTCTTGATGGAACCGTCAAGCCAATAAGCATATTGCATGGCGGACGCGTCACCGCTGGATGCGACGACGCGACCCAGTTGGTCGTAATCGACATGGGTGGTTTCGCCGGCTGGATTTTTGGTAGAGACTCGCCAGCCACTCCAAGTCGGCGTGTAAGTGATTATCGTGTCTCGGCTGTCAGGTAGCCGATCGATTCGGAAGGTGTCCGAAATCACATCGCCATTTGCAGCGTTAGTCATTTTGATTCGCAAGCTTGACCCGGTAACGGTTATAATTGTGATGTTTTCCCACCAACCGCCATCTCGAAAATCATCTGGGCCAAACTTTTGATTTAATGACGTATTTGCAATCTGATTGTTGCCGTCGAAGATGGTGATTGGTACGTTGGAGCCGTTCGTTGAGCTGACTACATTCCAAAAACCTGCAATTTTGTAAGTGCCAGGTGAAACGATGAAATCCCAGTTAGCAGCGTTGCTGCCAGTGCCGGACGAAGATTTGTAACTTGTGATTGTTCCCGTGTTATCGGTGACTGGCGTCCAAGTGCCTGACATGGTAAAGCCTTGTATGGAACCAACCCCAATAAACGCTGTGGTTGGGATTATTCTTTCGATTCGGAATGCATCTGCAATTGCATAGCCGTTTGCAAGATCCGACATTTGAATTCGAAGTGTGGAGTCAACAGTGAACGTACCAATGTTTTCCCACCACACGCCACTGTCAAAGAAATCGTCCGGATTGATTTGTTGGTTCAGTGTTGCTGTTCCGATCTGCAAGGTTCCATTCAAAATGGATATCGGAACATTGGAAGCGTAGATAGA
>JAYTVL010000118.1:0-93507 GCA_043744075.1 Pirellula sp.
CATCGGGATTCGAACCTACTTGAGGCTTCTGTATCTGGCCAAGCATATTGGCTTAGAAGAGGTTGATTCAGAGCTCGCCCAGCTACTTGCATCGAAGGCCGCTATCGATGCTAAGGCTATCGAGTCCAAACTACAAACCACGTCAACGATTCCGGAATCGTTTCACGCTGTTGATCCTGAAGTCGAGATACCGGACCTCGATGATTACAACTCGTTACTTGAGCACAAGGAGGTGCTAGATGAACCAACCGAATTTGAACCCTGCGATGGAGAGATCGCCCAATCGACCGAACCTATCGGAACTGGATGGCCGTTTGAAGAAGCTTCGCCTACCTGTGATGCGAACGATGGCCACTCAACTGGCCGAACAAGCGGCGAGAGAGAACTGGAGCTTCCTGGAGTACCTGAGCGAACTGACGGACTACGAATGCCTCAAGCGGACCGAGAACCGCATTGCCAGACATCTGACGAAGTCATCGCTAGACACCAGCAAGGTATGGTCAGCAATCCGATGGAACCGCTTGCCGATGACAGTACAACAACGGATGCAACAACTGCAAACGGGCGAGTTCTTATCGAGAGCCGAAAATCTGCTGATTTTTGGGCGGCCGGGTTCCGGAAAAACGATGTTACTTCAAGCATTGGGAGACCAGCTAGTCAGAGCGGGGCACACAGTCTGCTGCGCGCCATGTGTCAAACTGGTTCAGCACTTGCTGCTTGCGAAGCGGGAACTGCGACTTCCTCAGATGTTAACGAAGCTTGGTCGATTCTCGGCATTGATTATCGACGACTTGGGCTATGTCCAGCAGAGCCGCGAGGAGATGGAAGTGCTCTTTACGTTGATAGCCGATCGCTACGAGCGAACGAGCATCTTGCTCAGTTCCAATCTACCGTTTTCGAAATGGGAACAGATCTTCAAAGACCCGATGACAACAGCGGCCGCTATCGATCGATTGGTCCATCGCAGTACGATTCTGGAATTGAACGTGGGGAGCATACGCCTCGAGGAAGCGAAAGCGAATCAAGAAAAGCAACGTCTTCAGGACGAAGCCAACCAGTCGTCACCTACTGGAAAACTGAACAATTCCAGTGGGGAAATCTAGTTGTCGCTAAAGCGGAAATCTAGTTGTCGCCGAACAGTCAACAGCCGAACGGATCGTGGCCAGCACGTTGGACTATGCGTGTTCAAACGTCCGATAATGCGTTAATTCCATCGCTAGCTCAACCAGAATTTCAAGCCCTAGCGTCGACTTCTCATCACCTCGAATGGATTGGATTGGCGCCGGCCTCTCTCCGTCCTTCAGATCCTCAGATTCGCAAGGCCGTAGACTTCTATTTAGATGAAATTGAAAGGGTACCTGATCACAAGATAGATTTTTTTATATTCAGTTCACTCATTGTGCCCGTGGGATTTGCAGTTTAGTTAACACCACACCTGGCGATTTACTCGAAGCGACCGTCACGGATGTTACTGCAGGAAATTTCCCCCATTTACAATCGTTTGAGTAAATGAAAGATCTCCCGCGGGTGCAGTTCCAAATTGCCGACACTGGCGTTTGCTACCGATCTAGCCATTGTACTGCGTGCTGCATGATTTTGTAGAATACAGCTTTCGAGTTTCTGTCGTCTATGGAGGGACATTAATGGAAAGCGGTGCATCATTGGATAAAGAAGGGTTGCAAGTTGGCTCCCGCTTGAGATGGCCAGCATGCACTATCAGCAAGTTGTGGGACGTATTCAAGAGTGGAAGCGAGTTATCGAATCCGATCCGGGTAGATTCTGCGAGCTTGAACATACAATCCATGAAGAGTATCGCAAGGGCGCCGATATGCTTGCCGCTGCTTTGTTGGTCATGGTTCATGCGGTTGCCGCCGCATCAAGCACAAGTACGTTGGATAGCAGTCCACTACTCTTTAGGATGATCGGGTATTGCATTGCCTTTGTGATTGAAGCAATGAGAAGAACTCCTGCTGCGACTAGACGAAAGGGTAAAAACGAAGAGTCCTTAAGCTTCGGAAAAACTAATAATTTTGCCATCAAAATACAATCCCGATTAAACTACTTGAACAATTTGTCCCTTGCACTCGCACACGACATTGCACCTGTCCTACGATTTCCGCTCCAAGACTAGTTTGTCGGGCTCAATCAAAATAACTCGAGAACTTTCAATCTCTTTTCCCGCTCGAGAGAGAAGTAAATGTCCATTTGCGAATTCCCATGTTCCATCGGATACTTGGCGCATGTCTGTAGCTCCAAAATCATGCATGATGAGATGGCCGTCTGAACCAAGCTCAAGGCCCTTTCTGCCACGAGCGGGAGGCAATGGGAAGGACTTTGGCCTGTATACCTTAGTCTCTGAAGTATCCTCTTCGTTGGAATGAATCCAGCAATTCTTCAACAGCTCAGCCGCAATTTTGTCCATAGCAGCTTTAGCTTACTAGGCTCTTTCTCGGACCTTCGAGTGTTGCCATCATTCTCGCAACTTGCGCAGGAGTAAACATGAACAAGGAGTCATCATCCGTATAGTCCATATAGTTCATGAACATGTCGCCGTTTGGGCCATTGTTACAGGAAATGTGAGGAAACGTCGGCTTCCCTGTGTTTGCTGTTTCGCAATTGGGTGTGTCGTCGACGAAATCCTTTCCTAAGCAATCTTCGTCGTCTCCCCAAATGTGCCTAAGATTCAAAAAGTGGCCAACTTCGTGAGTCGTCGTTCTGCCCAAATTGAATGGTGCTTTTGCACTTCCTGTAGTGCCAAAAGCACTATTCAAAATAACCACGCCATCCGTCTTTGAAGGCCCACCCGGAAACTGAGCATAGCCAAGTAACTGCCCAGTTGGTCCGGTCTCAAGAGTACAAACCCAGATGTTAAGATATTTCTTCGTATTCCAAGCGTTTGCGCCCCCTTTTGCTTTAAACTTAACCTTGTCACCTCGATCGGAAAACGCATCAGCTACTGTTTCTGTGTAAGTTATGCCAGTTGTATGATTCCCCATGGGATCCTTTGTTGCGGCGTCGATCACATCTCGGGCCGGAGGGGATTTGCTAGCGATATCTTAGTGCCTTTTTGTCCAAGTTCACTGTTCTAAAACGTCCAGCTTGAACCTCCAATAGATTGAGTCTGAAATCAAACACAAAGGAGGCTCAAGCATGGACAGCACTTACTCTACCACTGGCGATGTTTCTTCGAAACAACTTCCCCGGGCACGCGATCAGATTTCTCAATTGGTACAACAACTTCGCTTGGATGTGCAACAAGGGGTTTCCTTGAATCAGTCGGCTGCTGGGAATGATGTGCCACGAACGACTGCCCAAAATTGGATACGCAATCGAGCACGACTCGAACAACAAGGCGGTCTAGATCCAACTATCATCCAGTTTTTTCGAATCACCCCAAGGGCTAGAGTTCCTACATAGGCTTTTGTGTGCATTCCATTTCGTCTTTGGCCAAGCCAATGATGGCGGCATCCGAAATATCTGCTGGCTGCTCGAGTTGTGCCAACTAGACCGATTTGTTGCTGCATCTTACGGGGCTCAGCAGAAACTGGCCGTTGCGATCGAACAGTGCGTCGAGAAATTCGGCCAAGAGGAACAGGCTCGACTGGCCAAGAAAATGCCCAATCGCGAAATCACCTTGTGTGAGGACGAGACGTTTCATCCCCAGATCTGTTTGGTTGCAATTGAACCCGTGTCGAATTTTCTCATTCTCGAGGAGTATGCCGCCAAACGGGATGCCCCGACGTGGAACGCCGCGGTCGCAGAAGCTCTCAAGCCATTCTCCGTTACTGTGATTCAATGCGTTTCCGATCAAGCGGCGGCGTTGATCTCACACGCAGAAACTCATTTAGGTGTTCATCATTCTCCGGACCTATTTCACGTCCAGAACGAAGCGTGTCGCGCAACCAGTGGATCGCTTCATCGTCAAACCGAGAAAGCCGAAAAAGCATTCAAGCAAGCGGAATCTAAGCAGCAAGAGAACACAAAAATACTCGATGAATTCAAGGAAAAATGGCCATGTACACTCCAGCAGTTGGACTTGGAGCAAGAACAAAGAAACCTTGCTCCCGCTCTAAGTGAGAACTTGAATAGTGCGCGTCAAAAGTTCGAAGCGACTCAAGCCCGACAACATCGTGCTCGTGACGCTCGTCGTGGAATTGGCCAAGACTATCATCCTTTCGATTTGTCGACCGGTGCCCCTAAAGAAGCCGCCGAAGTTCAAGTCAAGCTAGAAGCACATTTCGATGTTCTGGACCAAGTCGCCACCGAAGCAGGTCTAGGTGCCTCGAGTTTCGCACGGCTTGCAAAAGCTAGGCGAGTGCTGCCCGCGATGATCGCAACAATTCTTTTTTTCTGGAAGGTTGTGGCGAGCCGCGCTCTGGCGTTGAAGTACTCTCCCGAGATTGTGCAGATATGGCAAAGCCAACTGGTGGCCAGCTACTACCTTAGTTCCGTTGCTGGGCGTTGCAGTGATTCGAAAGAGCGCAAACGCCTTCAGGACCTATCCGGCGTTATTCTTGAACGAGCCAGAGCACGTGACGGTCCACTTTCGGGGTTGAGCGAGCAGGATGTAAAGTACCTAGAGGACCAAGCGCGATTGGCGTCGGAGTTATTCCAGCGATCGAGTTCGTGTGTTGAAGGCAGGAATGGCCAACTAGCGTTGCGACATCATGGTCTGCGAGAGATCTCGGCGAGAAAGCTTCGAGTGCTTGGAGTCCTGCATAACTTTGTGATCAAACGACGTGACGGAAAGACAGCTGCAAATCGATTCTTCGGTCAAGAACACCGCGAGCTATTTCCCTGGCTTGTGGATCACATGCCACTTCCCCCACGTCCCCGCCGAAATGCTTCATAAGGACCGGCACTAGAAATCATCGACTCGAATTCGAGCAACCAATCGATGACGGGCTACAGGTGCGCAATCATCCAGCCCCAACCAGATCGAATGCTACCATAATCAACTGGCCCGAGATGTGATCGACGCCCTTTGTTGCTAACTCAAATTCGATCATTGCATCCGCAACGAAGCCAGAAAACACAGAGGGTGTTTTCACTTTGTCCGCGTTCTTTGCTCTAAAGTCTTGATTGAGTACTTCGATCTGGCTTTTCACCTGCGCGATAGAAATTTTTTCAGCAGGCATTGCTGTATTGTGAACAACGTGAACAACGACCGATATCTTAGACGGTGCCGCTCGGGCCACTAACGCGCTACGCAGCCGGGCTTTGCATTCGTGCTCCAACTTCATTTGATTGGTACGGAAGTTCGCCACAGTTTCTAGTAAATAAAAGTGCTGTTGCATTGTGCCACAAATGCGACCACTTGATTTCATCGTGTTCGAGCGGTCATGTACATTATCCGAGCTTGTTCCTATTCGTTTGGCCATTATTCACCTTGTTGCAGAGCGTAAATCGATGAAGTTATATGAGACCTTCGCGGGACTCGGCCCACACTGAAATCAACCTATATCGCCTCGTGAACCCACGTAATTTGTCCCGTGAAGTTCCAGATAAGCATAGCAATTTCAAAACTGCCTAGCCGAAATTTTTCAACTTTCTGCAAGAATTGTGGTTGAATTTATTCCACGGTTTAGAGCAGAGTTGCTATATTGCGTTCACAAGTTCACTCACTCCAAGACACTTTCTCGCGAGCTACATCATGCAAATACGCTGGTTTCTCTTGTGTTTTCTACTCTGGGCGTCGGTTTCTAGAGGTGCTTTTGCCTACAACGCGGCAGGTCACAAGCTTGTTGCGTCCATTTGCTTTCGACAAATGAATACCTCCCAAAGGCAAAGCATCGTCGACCTCCTCAAAAAACATCCACGGTACGCAGACGACTTCGCAAACTTAATGCCTTCGAACATCAAAAACGGCCCTACTGAGGACCAACAACTCTGGTTGTTCCAACAGGCGGCCGTTTGGCCCGACATGGCGAAATCTGGCCCAGTTGCTCGAAGGGCGTTCAATCGACAGCGATGGCACTACGTTAATCGCCCACACTTCCTAACTCAAGAAGACAAGGAAGAACTTGAGGGCAACGTGGATGTGAACCTAAACTTCAATCCTCCACCATCTAATTTTGATGATTCGACAATGAACGTTGTCGCGGCTATTCGAAACAGCGAGCGAATTTTCAGGAGCACCACTCAGCTCGACGCCCAACGTGCTCTCCACATCTGCTGGCTACTTCACAATATTGGCGACATTCATCAGCCACTCCACTCGACAGCACTCTTTAGTCGACACTTGTTCCCTCAAGGTGATCGAGGCGGTAACCAAGTTGCAACCCAGCAACATAGCAATCTTCATTCAGCCTGGGACGCGGCCGTTGGGACCAACGACAATTTCACGACAGCTAAAAACCGCGCGATTGAACTTGCAAGTGAGGCAGGATATGCAAACACCGTTGCAACCGCGATCACAAGTCTTGATCCCGAACAATGGAGCTCGGAGAGCTTCGAGATTTGTAAGGTGCATGCCTACTCCCACGAGATCAACCTGCAACTCGAATCACTTGAGGAAAACCAAGATGACATTGACCATAATCGAGTTAACCTCTCGGAAGATTACCTGCGAAATAGGAAGGCAGTCGGCGATCGTCTGGTTGTGATGGCTGGAGCTCGGGTTGCAGCCGTACTTATTGGAACCAGCTCGCCCCCTTCCCCAAACCCTACTGGCGCTGCTGCGTTGAGAGTTGGAGTGCAGGGAACCTCCCCAGCTGATGATCGCATGAAAGTTCTAGAAGCAAAATTAGATCGCATCATAGAACTTCTTGAAGCACGAGGTGCAAAGTGACTCGACAGGCCGTTTTATCACTCGTGTTTTCACTTTGCTTGTTTCTGTTGCCCGCACAGTCTGCGGACCTAGTGCGAATTGGAGCTTGGAATATCGAATGGCTTGGAAAGCCAGGAAACCGTTCGAATTCAGGACAGGGAGTGCCGCAGTCTGTTGAGGATATCAGTAAGTACATTACGGAATTCAAGGTTTATTTGTTGGCCTTAATCGAGGTCTGTGACGACGATCTAGATAGTACGAAGATTAGCAATACGACAATGGACGTGGTCATTGATAAGCTAAATTCTGGTGCCCAGAAAGGGAAGTACACACTGTTTCCGAAAAAAGACTCGAGCGACTTGGATCAACATTTGGGAGTTGCCTGGAATGAATCCGTTGTCACTAGAGACGGAGAGCCCTTTCGACTTCCCGTAAATACTCAGCACCGCGAGTACGACCTTTTGAAGCGACTGCCATATGCTGTTAAGTTCTCGTTCGGATCAGGCAAAACGGACGTAGTCCTTGTCCCTATGCATATGAAGTCAAATCGGGAGAGTGTTCAGAGAGGAAAGAAACAACGCGCTGAAGAAGCAAAACGCACTTCACTCAGTAGAACAATCAGGCACGCCATTGGTAATGACCTTGGATAGTCGCTACCCGGAACTCGGAGAAGCTGCAAAACTGTTCTGGGAATTAAATCCAGAGGACTTGATTAGCGTAGATCAGGACAGAGCCTGCAATTTAAGAACCCTGGCCGATCTTAGGACGATTTGCGGCAAAGTGTGACAAGGTCACGTCAGACGATAATTTCCACGATCCATGAATCTCGAAAAAGGCAGACTTTAGATAAACACTCACGTAATTTCCATTTCGGAGAATGGGAACAATACCAACTGTCGTCGTCGAGAATGGATTCAAACGACAATGACGCTTACCGTTTGAAAGCAAGAAGATGACAAGATCATTCGTCGTTGCCCTGGTATTTATTCAAATCCTATTCGTTCCTGTCATTGGATTCACTCAGGTTCCCGAAGACGAAGATCGTCCTCGACCTGATCGACCCTCTCAGGCAGCGGCCTACCGTGCGTTACTTGTGGGTGGCCAACTAAGGGCGGAAATTCCGGCAGATGCCTTGTCAAAGGCCACTATCAAGGTAAACGAACTGCGGAGTGCTGTTGCAACACGTTTTGGAGCCCGACCAACAACAATGATGCTGGATGGTCCGCAAGGTATTGAACGTACAATAGGTGGAATTCCTGTGGGACCATTGCATGGTGAAGCGAAGCTTTACAACGGTGATACCAGAGTTGTCCCCAGACCCTTGGCCCTAAATGCGGCCACATCAATCAATCCTGCGGGTTGGAAGTGGCTAGGCCCCGGTAACATTGGAGGCCGTACGCGGTCAGTGTTGATTCATCCGACACAGCCTCAGAACATTTGGCTAGGGGGCGTAGGTGGTGGTGTTTGGAAAACCGCAGATGGCGGGACAACTTGGGCTCCGCTTTACGATCTAATGGCCAATGTAGCGATCAGCTGCATGGCGCTTGATCCCAATGACCCTGATCGAATTTATGCGGGAACAGGAGAAGGGTTTTACAACGCGGATTCAATTCGTGGATTTGGCATTTTTACGAGTGAAAACGGTGGAGCAACTTGGTCGCAACTATCCGGTACTGCCAACGAAGACTTTCGTTTTGTCAACAGAATTGTTATCGCGGCAACTAGCCCAACTACGACAGCCATGTTGGTTGCTACTCGCAAAGGTTTATTCCGGAGTTCGGATGGCGGCGTTACGTTTGTGGCAGTATCTTCGCTGAGTGGCGAAATCTTGGACGTTCGGTTTAACCGTTCCGACGCAAATAAAGCAGTTGCCGGAGCTCGCAATGGCAAGGCATACTATTCCACGGACGCAGGCATCACTTGGCAATCCGCAACAGGAATCGCCGGGATAAGCGGTTTCGATGGCCGTATTGAACTTGCATACGCGACAGCTAATGGCAATGTAGTCTATGCCTCGGTGGATTCAGGCCAAGGAATCCTTTACCGATCCACGGACGGAGGAAAAACGTACACACTACGCTCATCACCTGGCCATCTTGCGGGTCAAGGTTGGTATGCTAACTGTGTTTGGGCTGGTGATCCATCAAATCCCAACTTGGTAGTTGTCGGTGGCTTGGATTTGCACCGGAGTACAAATGGCGGGAGCACTTTCACAAAAATCAGTCAATGGCAGTCCTCTCCAACGTCTGCGCACGCAGACCATCATGTGATTATTGAACATCCTACGTACAATGGAACTAACAACAAAACAGTCTTCTTTGGCAATGATGGTGGGCTGTATCGTGCCGATGACGTCACCTCCGTGTCCGAGCTCAGTGGTTGGCAAGAACTAAATAACGGACTTGGCATTACGCAGTTCTACGGAGCGGCAGTTCATCCACCTACCGGCCGTATCGTTGCTGGCGCTCAAGATAACGGTACGCTATACCTGACTCCAACTGGAAGTACTGAAACCTGGTTTGAAGTTTTTGGGGGTGATGGCGGAGACAGTGCCTTTGATCCAGTCTCTCAAATTCACTATGGAGAATATGTCTACCTCCAAATACATCGCGGGCAGGCCGGGGGCGGTTCTAACTACATATACTCTGGCATTGCGGACGCTGGCTCAAACGCACTCTTTATTGCCCCATTTATTTTGGACCCCAATAATTCTGCACGAATGCTGGCAGGTGGTGCGAGACTGTGGCGCAGTAACAATGTAAAGGACAATCCACCAAGTTGGAAAGCGATAAAGCCTGCGGGGGACCTAATTAGCGCAATCGCAGTTGCGCCCGGCAACTCTAAGGTTATTTGGGTAGGAACTATGAATGGAACGGTCCAATACTCGAGTGACGGAACTGCTTCATCTCCATCGTGGGCAACCGTCGCAGGTCTTCCATCGCGGTATTGCAGTCGGATTACCTTCGATCCAAATGATTCAACTCATAAGACGATCTACGTAACATTCACGGGATACTCAAACAAGAATCTGCAAAAGACGACTGATGGAGGAACCACATGGTCCAATCTCGGTGACGCAGTACTACCCGAGATACCTTTCTACGACATCGTTGTGCATCCAAGTAACACTAAAATATTGTATTTGGGAACGGAACTGGGACTATTCGTGAGTGATGACGCTGGGGTCACCTGGTCACCTACAAACCAAGGTCCGACGAACGCACCCGTATCACGTTTGTTTTGGGTCAATACGACCTTGTACGTCGCTACACATGGTCGCGGAATTTTCAACATTAACCTTGCAACACCAGACACGAAAGCTCCGCGTCAAGTTGCGGCAATTGCACCATGAGCCGAGCATCTAAAGTTTTGCGATCCGTCGCAACAATGAAGTGCAGGTATCGATACGCAGCAAATTGGTTTTGCTTGGCAATGAATTTCGTGATTATTGCGACCAGTTTACTTACGACTGCGACGATGGCTTTTGCACAAGTGGACAAGTCTGGCTTCGAAAAACTACCTAGAAAAGTTATCGGTGTACTTGTGTTTGATAACGCCGAGCTGATAGCTCGCGAGTCTCGATCCGGTCCGCCTGATGCTGTCGTGTTTGTTCGTGACTATCGAGCGTTTCGTTGGATGTACCTACCTGCACCAAATGATTCGGATGCCGACGATCTACCTTTTCGTGTACTGGACGACAGTAAACCCGTCGTTTTCGATGATGTGCGCATTGCGACCAAAAGCATGTTGAGCAAGCATGACATTGTGGGACCATTTAATTTGGTCGAAGTAGAAGTTAATGGCGGTAGAGGTAGTGCGCCCGAGGAAGGTTTTGTTGCGACATCCATTCGTCGATTGGATGGTACACCGGATTTTCCGTTCTCGATTCCGGAACTCATCTCATTGATGAAGAAAGAACTCTCTTCGCATGCGGAATCGCAGGCATCGAATATACAAAAGGAGTTTAATGAGGTGCGCGACAAGGTTGCAAATGGACGACAATCATCGCTTCCTAACGAATCCGATGTTGACATCTTTGTAACGTGGCTCGCAGATGAAAGGCGGCTTCGAGTCGAACTAATTAGCAAAGTTATGAACGGTTTCTATGTCCAAGGTGAAGGCGCATCGAATCCGGTCGCAAAGAAGCCCACACGCGCAGGTACTCAGTTCGGTGTTAAAGGTGGCGTGCGGATTGACGTTGAAATGAGGGAAAACAAACGGGTTACGACCGCCATTCCTTACAAAGGGTTCACACGTGAATTGCAATTGCCACGATAGAGCATTGACTACAAAGCAGTGCTTCCAACGCCCTGCTTTCACCTTGGTGGAGTTATTGGTGGTCATTGCAATAATCGGAATCCTGGTTGGGTTACTAGCACCGGCAGTTCAGTTTGCACGTGAAGCTGCAAGAAAGATGAATTGCACTAACAACACAAAACAACTGGCGCTTGCATGTGCGAACTACGAGACAGCGTTTCGCTGTCTTCCTCCTGGTACTGTTGTTAACTATCAATCGCCGGTTCCAAGTATCGGATGGGGTGTTCATGGAAGAATACTTCCATTCCTCGAGCAGGACACACTTGGCTCACGCATCGACTTAACACTTACGTGGGAAAGCCAATACACCATTGATGCGGTTCGGATTCCGATTTTTGCTTGCCCAAGTGATCCCAAGGGGACTCTGCTCCGCGACCCAGGGTCAGGAAGGCCACGAGTTTATCCAACCTGTTACGGGTTCAATTACGGCACTTGGTTTGTGTTCAATCCAATAGGCTTTCGCCCCGGTGATGGTTTGTTTTACCCCAATAGCTTTCAAAAATTGAGTTCTGTTCTTGATGGGGCAAGTAACACGCTTCTGATAGCAGAAGTTCGAGCGTGGCAACCCTTTTATCGTAACGGTGGTACACCGACAAATTTACTACCGAATGACGCAACTTCGCTTGCAGCGTTAGCTCTCTCTTCGGACAACGTTTTTCGAGATTCTGGACATACCGAATGGCCTGACGGACGTGCACATCATACTGGATTCACAACGACCTTCGCCCCAAATAACAGTGTGCGTGTAATGGTTTCAGGTGTGCCAACCGCTATTAATTACAATTCTTGGCAAGAAGGATTAAATGGACTATCGGGGAGACCGACCTATGCAGCGGTAACTTCACGCAGTTATCACGCTGCAAGCATTGTTGGAGCCCGATTGGATGGAAGTGTCGTCTCGTTTTCCGATTCGATAGACGTTTCTTTATGGCAATCACTGAGTACGCGAGCGGGTGGAGAGGTTACGCACGATGTTGAGTAGATCGACAAACGCATGATTTACCGAGCGAGGTCGCAAGTACTATTTCAAAGCCAAGCATGATGATGACTTCCATGAGGCAAATGAGGCCGATGACAGGCGTCGGCTCAACTGGCTCAATTAACATTTTTCACCATTTTATCTACGGAGGAAATAGCAATGAACAGGACCATTCGAGGCAGGTTTCATTTTTGGTCAGTTCCCTGTTATTGCATGTGCATTATCCTTGTTCTGACTTTGACTATCCCACCTTCGGTTGGAAATGCATGGCAGATAAGTGACGCCCCTACAGTTACGCTGCGGTTTGGAATGGAGATCAAACCTCACTCACTTGGAGTCGAAGTCGCAGATATCAAGTCCGATCGGGCCGTGAGCAAGAAACTGCATAAGGGGGATATCCTTCGCTCATACGAACTAGTGAGCAATCAAGGCGTTAGCCATCGGATTACCAGCGGCCTCACCATCGATCAACTCAAGGAAGCCCTTGCACGTGGAGAAACGCTCTTAATTAGCCTTCTAAGGCGTAAGGATAGCGGCGAATCTGCCTTCGACGCGATTCAAGTAATTATAGATGCTTCGGATTTGATGCCCCCGCAAACGGTTGAGCATTCGAAAGCTTACAGGTCTACGTTTACCGTAGGTGAGCCCGAACCCGCTCCTCCTAAATCAGTGGTTTTGGTACCTGTTTTTTATGCAACCGATCGAATGCTAGAGAGCAATGAGTATTCCGGAAACCGCGATAACCAATCCCCAAACCCAATCAAGTACGGTGCGTGTGTTGTCTCGATACCGCCAACGCACATTAGGGGACAACTCGAAGGACCTTCGTTTTGGCGTCTTGAGTTCATGGAGAACCCCACAAAGCACATTGTTCTGCGAACAGTCAGCCAAATTGGAAAGGATGCAACTTTTCAAGCGATCGCTGCCCAATTCGAGTCTCTTCCGACGATACCTCGTAAACGTGTTCTCGTATTTGTGCATGGTTACAACGTAGCGTTTGACGAAGCCGCTCGAAGAGCCGCACAAATGCACTACGATTTGCCTTTTCCAGGGGTAACTATGATCTATTCTTGGCCCTCCGACGGAACGATTAGAGGGTACGTTGCGGACCTTTCCGATGTCGATTGGTCTGTTCCCCACATGAAGGCCTTTCTTGCTGACCTTGAAAAGCAGCAAGTCGATGATATTTATCTGGTAGCACACAGTATGGGAAATCGAGGCCTTACCAAGGCCCTTGTCGAGCTAAAACGCGATGGAGCTGGCAAAAAGATCAAAGAACTGATCTTGGCCGCAGCTGACGTGGATGCAGACGTGTTTACGACAGAAATCGCTCCGGTGTTGGCAAACATTGCTCCTGCAACTGTCTATGTGTCTTCCTCGGACCTTGCATTATGGAGTTCAGAGACACTTTCAAGTACCCCTCGTGTTGGCGAGATTCGTGATGGCGAACCAACAATCCCAAGTACTCTGCGCTTGAATGTGATCGACGTCAGTACCGTGAAGTCCGACTTTGTCGGGCATTCAGCGTACGGTAGTGCCTCGGTCATTACTGATATTTCCAATGTCATTTCGGGAAGACCGTTACCACGGGACTTTCTGAAGTCAGTTGTTGGATCAAAAGGTCCGTATTACGAGTTTGTATCGACAAGCGAGTTGCCCTAACAGTCCCATTTTTACAAGGAAAAACAACATGAAAAAGTCCAAAGTTGATTTCGAGTTGAACAAGATTCTTGACGACGCAAAGAGGAAGATCTCGGAACTAGTGGATTGTTCCAAAACCAATATGCCTTCTTCAAGTAGTTCTCACTCACACTCAGGATACCCGGAGGCGCTAAAACGCCGCAGTCCTGAGGAGTCCGCACGAATAGAAAGAAAGGAGTTGCATATTTATGGTTCTAAAATACTTTGCAGGACGGACACCCGCGGATTCCCTACTCCAAAAAACCGATCTCCACTTGACCTCAAGTTGGATGCAACCGAAGGATTCATACCTCTTTGGGAACAAGGTTCGCAACTTCGATGGAGGTTTAAGCTATCGTCAATGGACTATTTCGAAGACCCAACGGCGGCTATGGGGTACATCAAGGAGTTGTTCCGGGACGCGCTAATGGCTTGGGGAGATGCTACTCCAATCACATTCTCCGAGCGTGATGAGGCCTGTGATTTTGAAATCGTCATGAAGCAACACGACGATTGTCAAGGAGGTGGCTGCACTCTTGCAGCAGCTTTCTTCCCAGATGGTGGACGACATGGATTGGAAATATATCCAAAGATGTTTACTCAAAGCCGCAAAGAACAAGTGGACAACTTGATTCACGAAACTGGACATATATTTGGCCTCCGGCATTTCTTTGCTGATATCAGCGAATCGGCTTGGCCCAGCGTAGTATTCGGGGAGGATAATCCTTTTTCAATCATGAACTACGGTGCCAATAGCGAACTTACCGAACAAGACCGCTCGGATCTAGCAACACTTTACGAAAAAGTATGGGACGGCACGCTTAAAACAATTCAGATGACCCCTATTCGCCTAGTGCGTCCCTTTAGTGCTTTACACTGATGCTTGGACGGCCCGAGTCGATGAATCGTTTACACTATGCTGTTCGACTCGAACTTGGAATTGGAGAAATAGTTGGCGTTGGCGCAAGTGGCCTCGCTCCACCTCGTCAGCGCCAACAAAGCTCCAAATCGTATTATCCAACGTCCAATTGACCTTCGAATCGAAGATCAGACAAACAAATGTGGAACTGCAACCATTCCCCTTGTTCCTAAATTATTGTCTAGCGGAACCAGTCGCACGCTTGTGATCGGATTTGCACTCGTGAAACGACCAAGATTGCTTCCATCCCCATCCGCTGATGCTGCCATCAATAGTGTGGGTTGACTGGACATTGGTATCCACTGGAATGGCCCAACGACTACAGATCCACCCGGAATTATCCCGCTTGGCGCATCCTTCACGGCATCGATTAATGCGTTCCAGTCATCCGGCCACAAGGCGTTCCCAATTGCCGTCGACTGGAATCCTTGTACCTTCACGTTCATTGCTTGCGAGACTCCCCGATTGGAAACTCGGACATAAGCGAAGTTCTTTTGACCCATGATTGGATCTTGATGCACTGTTCCGTCGTCCCCTGCTATGCGGTTCCAAACATCTCTTGAATCATCTCCTTCCACAAAATGGTAGTTCCCATCTCGACCATCATTAATGAACACATCGACCTTCGGTGGATCTCCAACGCGATTTATAGGAGTCTGCCCAACTCCGGGCGGCGTTCGATACGCCCCTTGCATTTCAAACGCCCAGCGAGTTACTTTGCGGAGACTTCCGATGAGGGTGTCTTTTCCTTCATATTTAAATATCCCCGTATCTGCCTGCATCATGAGGTCTGCAAATCCCTCTGGCTTGGCCGGGTTATTGGCAGGAGACATCAGCCCGATTGCCTTAATGATAAGGAATACGACGTACTGTGCAGCAAAGTCTTGTTGCTTCTTGTCGTCTGAATCTCCCCCGGCCGCTTGGTAGATTCGAAAAAGGGAAGAAGAAAGCATTTGCTCAGCTACGTACCCTGCACTGTCGTTGCCGAAAAAAGGTTCGTACGATGGTCCGTACCAGGCAAGACTACTTACCGCTCTTTGGTGGCTGCGACCAATTTGCACCCATGGAAACGTAAGGTTTCGTGGGCTTTGACTGCCCGCGTCGTTTAGGATAGCCGCCATGGCATCTCCTGCGCTGTGGGCAAACTTGAAATTTGCTGAGCCTACGTTATCCCACAATAGTGCATGGCCAAATTCGTGGAGAACTACTCGCCAATCTGCGGCCATTCCTACAGATGTATTTAAAGCAGCTAGCGCGAACCGAAATCCATCCGATCTAGGGGGGAGCGAAAAACCCGGCGCTGATGCGTTAACGCTGTTTGCGGACGGAAAGCCTACTCGATGGTCCACTCGTACAGGAAACGTCGTACCATCGAAGTACGACTTTACATTGATGCCAAAACCTTCAAGTAGGCGAAACAGCCTATCGCAATTGTGGTAAGCGTTCACTGCCCCAAAATCGTTTGTCGTCACGGAAAAACGAAAGTCCCCCGGCACAGGTGAACTCGGTATCGCTGGACTCGGAGCACTTACGTTGACCAAGCGAACAAATTCTCCATCTAGCGATTGATTTGCACCAAATGAAGCTTGGGTTAACCCGACTAAGGACACGAGATCGCGATGTCGATCCAAGTCTTGCGTGCTACCTGCTGGACCTGGCCCAGCAGATCCCAGTTTTGTTTTTGGGTCCTTCAAGTACACCCAAGCTAGAGACGCCTTCGGGTCAACTACCGAAACAGCACGATCTGGACTATCAACTGTGACGAAACCCGCGTCCCCAGCAAACATGCGCTCCGAACTATTCTCTCCCACAAACAAACACTGGTCGCTTGTCACTCCAGCCAACGCAGCCGAATTCTCAAAAATTACTTTGCTGTTCTTGGTCCCGAATACTAACAAGTCTTGAGCGAGAAAAGCCATGATCCCCGTGTCTTGCATCAACGACTTAATCAAGTTCGGGTTGAATGGACCGGGATCAGAGATGATCCCTACCCGAAGTTGCTTTTCAAACAGTTCTTTTACGACTTCCATCGCTGAGGGAAAGATCTCGATCTTGTTGAGCTGACCTCCACTAACAACTGCCTTACCCAAGGTATCCCCAATGTCGAAAAAAACTACCGTAGGCGTAGTAGTAGTAGCATTGGTGAGCCCCGTCAGACTTGTGTTTGCAGCAGGCCCTCCAAGCTTCGCCTTTGCCGCTGGATCGAATGCGGCCCCTTGGATCTCATGCATCACCGGTTCTCGATCGCAGCCTTCTAGGGACCTTAGCATTAATACGCTACTAGTTTCCGGTTCAATCAATGCTAACCAACTTGATTCTCCGCGATTCGTTGAATGTATCGTGAATTCCACGGCCAAAACAACAAAACTCTCACCTTCCCCGATCTCGTCAGCAACTACGGGTAAAGCAAATGGAATTCTTTCTGCAATATTCCCCAGTGGACCCGCAGAGTGTATTTCAAGGCGTCCTTTGGCTCTGTATTGGTACACAAACTGCTTCGAGTTATGTAACTGAATGCGGTAACGCCCAGGAATCGAAAAGATCCCGCGAATAGCGTCGCTGTCTATGTGGGTCTCCGTAAAATTGGTTTTATTACTCTCAGACTTTCTTTTGAGATTCTTTTTGACCGTACTTTGGGAGCCCACGACCTGCATCGGGTTTTCTTCCACTTGCACCACTACTCCAGATTCCCATACAGGAATTCCATCAAGATTTTGGCTGTACGTCACGCGAGAATTGCCCATCACCGACTTTTCGGATTCAAAGATGAGCTGCTCACCGGACTGCGTATTGCGGGAACGGGCTCGCCCATCAGTTCCAGTAGCAACCAGCATCTCTTGGTTCAATCCAAATGCAGGTAGAGCTTCACTGAGATACGCATCCGCAATCACGCGAGCGGATACCACAGCGTTTCCGGCACGCTCATGAAAATGTGTTGCGTCACTTTTCAGCCGAAAAGGACTCTCGACGTGATTGAGTTGTGTGACATTTCCCTTTTCGTCAAAAATCTTGGAGGAAGTATCTAGTTGAAATGAACCCATTGACCAAAGTCCTTTGCTGACGCGAGGAAGGAATTCCATTTTGGAAAGAGTCACTAACGCGCAAAGGAGTCCGTCCCCTTCTTAATATCGCAAAGCAGCTCAAAACCACGACAAGTTGTTGATTCAAAAAAAATCATTGAAATCACTTGATCAATTATAACAAGCATTTCGCCCCCGCGGTGTCTCTCAACAACAAAGGGTTGGTTAGATAGCAATCGCAATATTGGTAATGTCCATTGGACCCGGATTGCGACGTGAAGATTACACGCTAGAATTCCCAATCATGGTTTGAAGCGTTTGACATCGAAGTCTCTGAGGTGATCATGGTCGATTCAGGTTCGCGCAAGCAGCCAACAATTGAACTGAGCAAGTTAATTGTCCCCTTGTGGATCTTTCTTCCTGGAATTGCGGTTGTCGGATCGCTAATAATTCATGAAGCCAAATGGGTTGATATCGGACGCTACTTTTTACTGACGGTTTCGACAACAGTTTTGTCCTATTGTGTTGGATCTTGCTCAATCAAGTTTCTCCGATTGCGTGAACTACTGGCTCTCAGGGAATGGATAGATGAAAGTGATTATCCGATACGCACAGACGAAATATTGCAACGATGCAACGACTTTGCAGCAAAAGAGGAGCGTGCAAAACGTGTTCAACTCGCTACGACCGGGATCACGCTTATCTCATGGTTTATGGTGGTTCAAAATCATTGCGAACAGATCACGGGAGATAATGGTAACATGTGCCTTGCAGGATTTGCGTTTACGACCTGCGTGTGCTTGATCATCTGGAAAATCCACGAGAACCAAATGTCGACTCCTATTGGAATATTTTTTGCCGGTGCTCATAAGTCGCACGCAAAAGACCAAGGCACACCTTTTCCAAAAGGAAATGAGAAAACTCTGGAACCTCTTGACACGCCGAGGTTTCCAAATGGAATACCCGACACAAATAAAACTCACGCAGACTAGTTCGCTACCCTCAAAGAAGGAATCGAGGACATGAATTTTGCACTTGGATGCTTATTCGGACTTCTGTTTTCAGCCGCTTTCATTTGCCTTGCGACCCTATACGTAAGGCATGGACTTCCAAAACGGAGAGTGAAAACAAAACCTGAAACTGCACCTCAGACGACTTCTGCACCTGACCCCCCCATTCTACTACGTTCAGATGCCTCTTGGGGCGAAAACTCTACTTCAGCGGCGGAGCCTGAAACCGTCAGTACTAGCAATGGCAGCCGGTTCTAATTCGCATTCGTTCTTTGCATCGCTTCAAACGCTGCTTTTCGTCCGAGCACTTCAGCGGCATCAATGTTACGAATCTCCTCCATCCGCTTGATCGTGAAGCCTTTGTATTGAAACGGACGCATGTTTGCGTAGTAGATGCATGCGAAACCAATCGACAAAACGAACCAACTGTACACGGTAATGACCATCATGATCTCCTCGGGCTTAAGGGAATGAACTTCCCTCACGCGCTAAAGCCAAGGAAATCCACTCCCGACAAAACCTTTTCACATCCTGCGATTCCTACGCCCTAGTACCATATTTGCCCATTTGAAGGCAATATCGCTGCTTTACGTAGTCTTTTATGTATCCTTTCCCGGATTGATCTTCGTGGTTTTTGGTTGAGTTATCGTTCTCGGCAATGCTAGCCAAGCGGTCAATAGTCAATTGATGTTCCCTCATGAGCATCAAACTCTAAGTGATGACGCTATGAGCCCGCTCGGAATCGGCACTCTAAGGCAGGGTTGGGGAGCGTAGGGTAAGGCCCTAATCCCTCGGTTTCATTCGCCTTCGTCGTCCATCATCCATCGGGGCCAAGGGCCTTGACGGCCTCCGCGGGCGAGCCCCGACAGATGACAGCCGACGAAGGCAGGTAAATGAAGAAAGCAAATTTATTTGCAACATGTTTCTCTGCGGATTGCAAAACGGCGAATGGAACAATGCGTAAGGATGCTTTGGCGTCTCTAAGCCTCTTTTACAAACGCTGATCCACTGTGCTCCTTCTCAATTTGACTCGGGAAGTCGGATAAACCCCGGCACTCATTGAGCATCGCTCCAAACCTTTGGAAATGGCGTTCAAGGAGGACTGGTGGTGCATCCTTAAAAGGTTTTTTACTTTTTTCCTAAGCAAACGGAGAACAAAACGTGGCGAATTTGAAGAAGGCATTCAATCAACTATTTGCTCGACCGCAAGATGAGCAGTTTGAGGACTTTGACAAGCTTTATACGCATTGCTTGCGAAAGCAGCGGGAATCAGAAGTCCACTGGCGACTTCCGCCAGAAGTTATCCCGCTCGCGTATAACGGCAATGTCAGTCTAAAGCTCAAAGGCGTCAGTGCATTTGGAATGAACGACTGGAGTTTCGGACAGGCATGCAGGATTGCAAAGGTCAAAAAGGAAACGCTGAATCGTTTGAAGCCAGATACGACAGCCCAAGTGCTTATTGAAACTATGCCCTTTGGCTCTCGACCGTTTCAAGTCTTTACCCAAGATGGCGTTGTGAAATCGATTCATGGCGTCGGCTACTCTCGACTTTACGATTCTGACGTTCTAGAGCTTGTGATCGACGAAGCATTTGACTTCGATCCTCCGCCTAAGGGGGCAAATGGTGCAACCGGTCTTTATGCGGGCGAACAAGACATGTTCGCTTTTATGATCGACGATAAAACGTGGGTCGATATTGGAGGTGAACATTTCGCTCCAGGCTTCTTTATCTGGAATAGCGAAGTTGGACGGCGGTCGGTCGGTATCCAAACTTTTTGGTACCAACGAGTCTGCGGCAATCACATTGTTTGGGACGCAAACAAAATCGCGTCATACAGTCGAAAGCATACAGCCAATGTCGGAAATGCCGTCGACGATTTGCGATTTCTTCTAAAACGCCTCATCCAAACTAGAGATTCGCGAAAAGATGCGTTTACGGCGACCATAAAGCAAGCGATGGCGACTTCACTTGGATCAACTTCGGATGATGTCGCTAAGGCCTTAAATGGATTTGGAATCGCGGCGGGCTACATCAAGGACGCCGTCGAAATGATGGCGACACAATCCAGTGGGTACACGGTATTTAAAGCAGTTGACAGTTTGACTCGGATTACTGGGCGGATCAGTAACGCTGGCGATCGGGCCGAACAAGATTCTAAAGTTGGAAGACTGCTATCAATGGCAAGCTAACATCGCGACGAGGCGCGAAGAAAGGAGAATTTAATGGACCCAGAAGCAGCGTGGCGAGCCGTGCTCCAAGCCCTCGTCGATGACGATCGCGAAGCAGCATCGGAATATGCAACGAATCTTATTGGCTGGTTAGACCGTGGTGGTTTTTCGCCCAAGGTCTTACCAGAACTAGGTCAAGCGGCAAGTGATCCAGAATCACCCGCTTACCATCTTGATCGCATGATTGTTCGTTTTGTCTGTGCGAGAGTTCGCATAGCTTCTTAACCCCTTTATTTTTGGAGAATTTTGTATTATGGCAACACAAACTGCCAAACGCCCTGTTCATGAAATCCGCCTTGGACGAGTCAAGGCCGCAATTTGGGAGAACGATACGAAAGATGGCCTCCGCCATAACATCTCGCTGTCGCGTATTTACAAAGACGGTAACCAGTGGAAAGACTCCACGAGCTTCGGTCGCGATGACCTGCCGCTCGTGATCAAGGTAGCCGACCTGGCTCACACGTGGGTTTACGAGAATGCCGGTTCAACTGCAACTGTTGCAGCCGGAAGTACTAGCGAAGAGTTCTGATTTGCTTGTAAAACGCAGACTGCCGTTTGTGCTTGCAATTGTAAGACTTAAGGCAGAACTGGAGACACACAATTCGCGTGATTCCCATTTAGGTTTGGATGCACCACCCAAGCCTTTATAGTTTGTTGCGGATGATTCTCCGCGCTTCTCAAATTGATTCATCTGCGTAGACGAGACATAGATTCCACCTCTTCCATCAAAGCGTGACTAGGCCACGCATTGCTAGAGGAAGGTGGCGTGCTTTTATTTCTTAGGTTTTAAAAGTCCCTGAAAAGACGGCGATCGTTGCGGTCTTGTCTTCCCCTCCGTCAGCAGCCTGCGCTGCATTCTTCGACGGTTTGTCTCTCAAGCTGTGGTTTTACCACAAGGAGAATTCTCATGGATCGTGATGAAGCAATGAAGAGGAGCGACGACGCTCTCAAAGAACTTAGCTCGGCCTTGCAACAAGGCAAGAGCGAAAAGTTGATCGAATACCTTGGCATGCTGTCGAGGTTCCATCAGTATTCGTTTGGCAACTGCATTTTGATTTACTTGCAAAAGCCAGACGCATCGTTTGTGGCCGGATTCGGTCGATGGAAAGAACTTAATCGATTTGTTCGGAAAGGTGAGAAAGGAATTTCGATCCTCGCACCGATGGTCGGCAAGAAAAAGAAGGACGCCGATGCGACAAAACTTCAAGCTGAACCGTCAAGCAAATCGTCGAGTGAAGAGTCACCGAAAGTTCTTTATGGCTTTCGCGTCGTCTACGTTTTCGACGTTTCGCAAACCGAAGGCGAAGAGCTGCCGGAGTTCGCTTCCCTCGGGGGCGATCCTGGCGACAGAATCCAACGGCTCGAAACAATTATTCGCGGTCATGGGATCGGATTCGAGTTTGTCGAATGCCTTCCAGGCGCTGCCAATGGTATGTCGGAAGGGGGGAAGATTTCAATCAACTCAACAATCCCTAAGCCTCAGATGTTCTCGACGATGGTTCACGAGTTGGCGCATGAACTCCTTCATTGGGGAGATCGTCGTGAATTGACAACCAAAGTCGTTCGAGAAACGGAAGCCGAAGCGGTTGCATATGTTGTTTGTCGCTCGTGTGGACTTGAATGTTCGACGCGCGCATCGGACTACATCCAACTTTGGAGTGGTGACGACAAGATTCTGATGCAGTCGCTTGAACTTATTCGTACCGTTGCTTCTAAGATCATTGCGGAATTGGATTCGACTAAGGTCGAGACTGAAGAGGTAGCCCATGTTGCCTAATAATCTTCAACCATCCGACGACGAAGGAGTTCCATTCGAAGTCAATGTTCCGCATGATTCGTCAAAAGCGAATCAGGTCGATTCAGTTACGGACGCTCCTAAACCCGAAGCAATTCGCCTTGGCTGCATTCATTGCAACCGAAATGATTTCGACGGAGTGCATGAGTTGCCGTCCGATTGGCATGAAATCTATCCAATCCAGACTTGGAATGCATCAATCGAGCAAATAAAATCGAATGATCTGCTCAAGAGAAGTGCGTTGGTCTGGGAGACGCATCTTGGAGTTTGTCCCGAATGCAATGAAGAATTTGACCGCGAGGAAAAGCCTTCGATGTCGAAGATTCAATGGATGGAATCTGAATCGAGTGATCGCGACGAACGTGAGTTTCAAAGGTCGCTAAATATACATCCAATCATTCGGCAGATCATCGACCGCGATTGTCATGTCGGAGAAAGTAACCGTAACGTTGTTCGACATGTTGTTTCAAAACTGCGGAAAGGAGTCGAATCCTTCCGAGGTATGAGCAAAGCCGATAGACGCAAGTTTATCGAGCAATGTGTTACGCAGCATAGCGGCAACTATCGCCAGTACGTCGAAGTAATGAGCGGCTTTCGCTACACCACCCGCTGCAATGATTGCGGTGGGCAACCGATAAGTTCGCTTTCGGGCTCAGAGATTGTCAAAATGATGCGAACGCACAAGATGACGATCGAGCAGTTGGCGTTTCGACTCGGAACGTCGCAGAAGCGAGTCCGTCAGGTTCGTGATCTGGGACTGAGCGATGTTTATACGATTCGCGATTGGATTCATGCAATCTCGGATTTGGACGTTGGTCCAATCCCCGAGAAGTACCGAGTTCATAACCGACGAGAAGAAGGCGACTGCTGTTTCTGCGGCTATCCTCTTTATGTTGGAGACGAAGCTTTCGAATACGTTGGAGAAATGTTTTGTTCAATAACCTGTAGCCGGAAAAGCCGTGGCTGGTAGCACAAACTAAACGGTTTGTATCAGAGGTTCCAAGCAAGCACGCCACTTGGACCTCATTTCCAAGGAACGCCCGACAAGCATATGTCTACTCCACTCAATGAGACCAAATGGCACGATTCAGTATCACAAATTTGCGAACACCATGATTAAGGCCAATGCACTGCCAAGTACCCACAGGCGGGCCGAGATGCCAACATAGTGGTACTTGAACTGAGCTATATTACTCAGTTGCCAATTGTGTTCGGCTACCGCAATTATCCAGTCGTGGTCTGTCAACGCGGTAACTTCGATCACATAATTTTCAATTTTGCGTTTTTGAATGTGTCCAAAGTAAATGGGAGATAGGTTGGTCGATTCTATTTTGGGCTTGTTCGATCGTAAAGAAACGAGTCGCGGGTACATCGCCCAGCAAGCTACTCCAAAGGCAATGAATAGAACCACAAAACTGATCGCAATAAATGTCCCGTTCAATGTAAATGGGTTGGCTTTAAGTGTCTTCGGCAAATCAGCCCAAACCATTGCACCGATAACCGCAGTACTAACGCCAACCAAAGCGCTCGCTTTTTGATCCGCAAAACGAATGTACTCATTGATATAGCAATGTACATTCCAATTTGATTCGATTGTAGGAGCGTCTTTCAAGTCGGTGTTCATCTCGGATTATTTTTTCTTTTAACGGTGTCTGAAAGAACTCGGTAGTCCCAGCCCCATTCTATGGTTACCGCACCATCATTCTTGCTAGAACCAAATCTTGCCGTTCCGCCTTTGCCTTGGGGGTAAGTATCACGAGCTGAGTAAGTTAAGCAGATTTTGCTACTTTCGTTGCTTAGCTTGCAGCATTTGTTGACACACGGGCCATAAGCTGTAAGTTCCGTCGCCGTTAGGTGGCCAATCCGAGTAACTACGACTTCCCCTGTATCGATCCCGACTCCTACTTCTAAGCCAGCCCTTATATCCGCGTCTTTGAGAATCGAATTGACTATTTCGATCGATTCAATCATTGCCTTGCCGCACTTTACAGCATTTCGGACTGCTTCGCTGCCATGATTCGGCTCGATTTCGTTGTTGAGAGGTTTCTCGACTTCTTTTAGGCCAAGGGCCACGATAATGCCGTCCCCACGTAAGCCGACAACTTCCCCGGCGAAGTGCGACGATACATGTATCATAGTCGGCAAATATGTGTGCATCGTTAAGTATGTTGACTTTGCACCCACTGCGATCGCACGCTGACTTGACCCCCTTAAATCAACACACAACATCGCAGCCCATGCAAGCTTACCGAAGCTGGTGTCCAGTTCTTCGAATTCGGGCCGATCTGTCAGAGCCCTTGCGGACTTTGCCATGTATTGTTCGGCAAGCAATGTTCCGCCTGTACGAGTCGAGAATCGAATTGTATTAGTCGCTACGTTTGCCTCATTGAATCTGTCTCTAGCAAACTCCCTAACCGCTTCCGAACTTAACTCCATGTAGTCATCCTCCGTGCCAAGTCGACAGTCATTCACAGACAAAAGTGCGACCGCAAATGCTGTACCAAGATGCCTGATCTCATTCATATGAAGCAACTCCCCGCAAATCAAATGACATTTAAGACCAAGCGTTTTCTCTAATTGTCTTATTGCAATTAAATAGAGCTTCGGTAGAATCATCCGGATGAATGCAGCCGTAGGAGACAAGGTTTTGATTAAGGCACAAGGCCTTAGGGGGATCGTTAGCGGAGTACATCGCGAAAAGATAGGAGTTCTCGATATCCAAGGAAAATCTCACTCGTTAGTTGCCAATCAAATCGTCAATTACAGTCTAGCGGCACGCAAAGCTTGGGAAAAAATGCCGCTACGGCAAGTGGGAAGGCCGGTTGGAACAAAACGAACAGACAGAGTTTCGGTTACGCTTCGAATCGATCGTGATTTATGGGATGAATTCAGAGCTGCTGAGGAAAAAGGGCTGATAACGAATCGCACCACAACAGTGAACGAGTGGATTCGCCAAAAATTACAAGAGACAAGTTTGGGTTTAGAACCAGGAGGCGTGTAGTGGCCCAAAATTCATCGATCGAATGGACTGAAGCGACATGGAACCCAACGACGGGTTGCACGAAGATTAGTCCAGGCTGCGCCCATTGCTATGCTGAAAGAATGGCAAAACGCTTAAAGGCAATGGGTCAACCGCGATATGCCAATGAGTTCAAATTGACGCTTCAACATGATGTTGTCGAACTGCCGCTGCATTGGACGAAGCCTAAAACCATTTTTGTCAATTCGATGAGCGACCTATTTCATAAAGACGTCCCGGAAGAATTCATCGTGAAGTGCTTCAAAGTCATGGAAGAGGCAAAGCAACACGTCTTCCAGGTTCTAACAAAAAGACCAGAGCGTGTGCTTGAATTGACCAATAGACTTCCCTGGACCGAAAACATTTGGATGGGGGTCAGCGTGGAAAACGACAAATACGAATCGAGGGTAGCAGCGCTGCAAGAAATTCCGGCGGTTATTCGCTTTCTGTCCGTTGAACCATTGTTAGGACCGATTACCCGATTGCCTATTACAAACATACATTGGGTAATAGTCGGCGGTGAATCAGGTCCAGAAGCAAGACCCATGGACATAAAATGGGTGCGAACGATTCGTGACAGATGCGTAAAAAACAAGACGCCATTCTTTTTCAAACAATGGGGTGCGCATGGTCCTGACGGAATAAAGAGATCAAAGAAAGCGAACGGCCGTGAATTGGACGGTCGAGTTTGGAACGAAATGCCATGAGTAGACAACCGGATCTATTTCCTGAATTGGAGTATAAGGCAAAAGCGACTAAACCTCGCCAGCAATATATTTGGACACCGGGTGGAACGCCGCCATTATTGGGGCGGCATAGTCTCGCAAAACACGAAGTACTTTCGTCATATCTGCGGAAATACGTTTCGGTGCTTGCTGGTCGTGTCGAACAGGAACAGTTGGTGCTGACGCTTGTTGATGGATTCTCGGGTGGTGGTACCTATCTGCACCCTGACACCAACGAAACAATCTTTGGATCGCCGTTACTTATGCTCGATGCCATGAAGGAAGCCGAAGCATTTGAACAATCGCGGAGAACAAAGAATTTTCGCATTCGAGCAGAGTACTACTTTATCGACAAAAGCCCGGCAGCAAGTTCGTGCCTCGCGTCTTCAATTGGCGAGATTGCAATCCCTGATGCCCATCGAACGAATACGCACGTGCTAACTGGCAAGTTCTCCGACTATCTAGATTCGATTATCAACAAGATTGACAGTCGTAGTCGCTCAAAAAGGGTGATTTTCCTATTGGACCAGTACGGCTACTCTGACGTCCAGATGAGTGACATCCAACATATCTTTATGAGGCTCCCAAACGCCGAAGTGATCCTAACTCTTGCAATCGATTGGCTCGTAGACTTCATAAGCGATCATGAGAACACAAAGCGAATCTTGACCAATATGAGTCTAGATGCAGAATTGCTGACTCGAATCAAACAAGAAAGTCCGACTACTTGGCGAGAGAAGATCCAACTTCTTTTGAGCAAGCAATTCTTTGCTTCGAGCGGTGCGACTTGCTACACGCCATTTTTCATCCACTCTGTTGAGTCGCATCGGGCCTATTGGTTGCTTCATTTTTCGGGCCATTCAAAAGCTCGCGATGTTATGACTGAACTGCATTGGGAGTTCAAAAACCATTTCCAGCATTTTGGAGGGTCTGGATTTGGGATGCTTGGGTTCGACCCTAGGAAAATGCATGAGGAAAACATTAGGATGCTTCCGTTCGATTTCGATATTTCCGCAAAGGGAGAAACTCACGACGCACTGCTTGCCGAGATTCCACGCAAAGTAGCTGCGATCGCAAACGAGATTCAGTTCGGACATTTCTTCGACTCATACGTGAACGACACACCAGCCACAAAACAAATGTTCGAGCAGTGCATTCAAATCCTAACCAAGGATCGAGAACTAAAGATCAAAAGCGCCAACGGGAAAATGCGAAAGCTTGGGGTCAAACTGAAGGATGATGACGTCATCGTGGTCCCTCGACAGAAGATATTCTTCCCTCGTGAGTTAGTGATGTTTAATTGATGCTGACCAGGTTGAATTGTTCTTGGGTATAGTAGACGCCCGGACTACTCAAAGCAAATCTGGTCTAGTCCAATTTGCGAATGACCGGGATTCGCCAATGAAAGAGAGGAAAGTGATTAGAGCCAACTTTCCAAAAAGGCTTAAAACAACAGGTAAAACATCGCTTCGAACAATTCGGGGCGGAGCTACCTAGGGCAATCGTCCTTACCTACCGCCACATTGCCTAAAAACATAGTGCGCAGCTCTCTAAGAATAAACATAGTTGCAGCTACCGCTATCAGAGTTTCCGTGAGACTAGACATGACATACTCCCAAAGGGTCGAAATTAACCTAACACCTGAGTGGTTATGATGTGCTTGCGTTCCTTCGTATCCTAATTAGAAGAAGAGATTCAACCTAAATGCTACTAACTCACTTAAAAACATTTTTTTCCGACCTACTGCACTGGTCAAGGCAAGATGAAAATCGGAATCTTGCGACTGGAATTGGCGTTGCATGCAACATCGCGAATGCGTTGATACTAATCTTAGTCGCAGTATATGCTAACTCTGCAAATCGAAGGAACGTGGTGCAAGCAAATCTGATCCAACAACAAAAGGTAGATACTGACCACGCAATGTTGGTGGTGAATGAAGAAATTAAAAAATCCCACGCAGAACACTTGAAGCTAATCGACAGAATGATTCAGATCAGTGAGCGAGGTACTGATCTACAAGCACAGAACGTAGCGATCTTGCGAAAGTTAGAGAATTCCCCAGAAATCGATTTGGCCAGCAGGAGCTACAAGCGACTTATCGTCGCTCTGAACAAATTGTCGTGGACCCCTCACGAAGCCGGAGACGACCTAAGTCGATATAGAATGCTCGAAACTAAGAGGGTTCGGCAGATCGTACTGTCGATGGATGATTTGGATTGGCTGCTCAATCTAGTCAAGAGAATAGATCCCATGACCTCAAAACTTTTTGATTCCTTAGGAAAGGACAAAGAAGCCGAAGTTACCCAGGAACTTGCAACCGAATTGCAGATTGATAACGAAGGCTTGCTGTTCCCTGCAATCTCTTACTGCTACGGAACAAGATCAGACAATGAGATGTCCTTTCGTAACTTTGCAAGGCTCTACACACGTCTCCAATCTGCTGGTGATAGCAAGCTCGATTGTTCCTTAATTGAAAAGCTATTTGAAGGCAATAATCCGTCGATTGACGAAGTGGGTCGTATGTACTTGAGCTGCCTGAGTAATCCAAAGTTGAAACAGGAGTTGTCCAATATACTGCGGTCTGACCCGACTCGACTTTCGGATCAAAAAACAGCTGTGATGCTGAGAAGGCAATTGCACGAATACATTCTGGAAGTCGGCGCAAATGAGAGACTTAGACTGCAACGATTTAGAGATGTTAGTGTAGTTGATGTTGTAACCTCTAAACCGGCTAATCAGTAAGAGACTTCGCTATCTGAAACGAATTCGCGATCCTCAGGAACTATCGAATCGCTTCCGCTTGTGCAACCGACGGGCGGAACGGAATCCGGGAACCATACTTCCTCTGTTTGTAAACTGCGTTTTGCTGACGCTACCGCCAGCATTCTAGATCAATTGATTTGCCGCGGTGAAGCACAGGAGCTGAAGAGGAGGATTGCGCCGCTCCCACCCGCATTAATTTACTCCATTTCACCTATCTGACGAGTATGCTTGATGGCAACCATGCTGATACGGGCTTCGAAAGCGTTGGCCGTTATGCCCATCCTCTTCCGATTCCTGTAGCAAACGTGATTAGGTACACACTCCCAATGGGATCGTTGATCAACATGGGAAAAGTCGCACCGCTATTTAGGCAGGCTGGCGGCGGAGTCGAGATTTGTCTCACGGCCGATACGGTCGTAACTGTGGGGGCAACGACAGTTCTTCTACCATATTGATGCTGTCCTTCTTCAGGATATTGGTCCGGGTATTGAATCGATGATGACAACGCGGACGTTTTGCACCAATGGTGGAAGCATCCAAATCTGCACGGTTGGATGGGTGCATGACATGGTTTGCGAGGCGAGACCCTTTTTAGTTTTGAATGCAAAAGAAATTGGAATTTCGAGCATCAACTAGGAAAGCTGGGAAGGGTAGGTGGTTTTTTCTCAGTGGCTTTACCGTGGATTCGGCATCGAAGCAAACGGCTTTGGGCGTTTCAGATGAGTGTTTTCACCAAGCTGATGCGACTTCCCGGTTCGAAACGCTTGATACAAGATCAGAATCAGAGGTTCTTTGCAAACCATGTCATGCACCCGGTTGGATGGAGAATCTCTACTACGAAAAAAGGCGCTACCGAACCCGTTTTTAACTGCGTCAATTTAGCCAGTCGTGGAAAGCTTTCTGTAGCGAGGCGATGTCGGCGTCTGTTACTTTGGTGTCTTTCACCGCAATTGTACCTTATTTTGTGAACTTCTTGCAGTGCTCGAGCCCTGCATTAGTATTAGTGTGCTCAAAATCAGATCCTTCGAATGATTGCCAACAAGCTAATCGTAAATCAAATGCTGCGCCGCTTCACGCAGCCGATCGCTGACTGAATCCGCTCCACCAATAATCTCAATTGCAGCCGCCCTTCGAAACAGCGTCCCAAGTTGCAGATCGAAATGCTCGCAGAGCTTTTCCGCTAGTTCGATTTCCTCATTTGTTAGTCCGATCAGTGAAACCGTTGCCGACGCAACTGCAAGGTTAACCTGCCGAATTCGTTCTTCGATACTCATAAAGTGCGTACAACCTATTCTACCTGATCGCAATTCGCCAAGTTTCCGCTAGGTGGTAAGAAGCTTCGATCGCCCTCACTTGAGCTACGCGAACTGTGTTCTTCAAATACGCTTCGGACAGCTCAATCGTTTCCGGCTTTGCAGCCACGCCACGAGCAACCAAGTTTAGCGAATCCAAAACCTCCGCAGTGTAGACATTGTTGATTGCAGCGGCACGACTCTCCGCCAACCAAGCCAAATGACTAAGCCCATCTGTGGTGGCAATCGCGCTGTTCCCTTTCGCATCCAATTCTTGATCACCAGTGATTTCCACAATGCGGCGTCGGACTGCGCTCAACTCGAAATCGGGTCCCAAAAGTTGATCCCAAAGAGCGTGCATATTTTTCCTTTGTTTGGTGATGATTCGGTTTGCTCCCCGGTCCCCAACTTCCTCAACGAATACCTTTTCCATGTAAAGACTTCCCGCATGACATGGTTGGTGTGCGTCAGCCACAAGATGTGCGAGTCGCAATTACAGCGTTTCGATGCTGCCCTGATCAACCCAAACCCTTGGCGAAATCAATTTTTTCCGCCCACTCAGGACGATCGATCAATGGATTCCGATTGCCCTGCACCGTAAAGATAGCTTCATTGCGATGAAGTTCATACTCGGTGATTGGATGGTCTTTATGCCAGGTCAGAATTACTTTCAGCCTCTCGGCAGTGTACTCGTTCGCAGATGCGTTTATCTCTCCTGGATAACGAAGTAAGAAATAAAGTGTCGCGCGAGCAACTGGCCCCTTCCCGGAGTTCGGCTCAAACTTACTGGGATCGCTCCTGCCGCAATCAGAGCGGATGCCCTCCCGGAAATCTGGGAAGTCGAAATACGGTGTGTTGCCTCTAAAACTGTTACACACTGACTCGCATGCAAACAAATGGTGCAAGTCTCCTTTCATTGGCTGTTTCTTTTTGAACCAAGACTGGGGCACAACATGCTCGCAATTATACGCAAGTTGAATTTCGAGCGATTCGAGTAACTCAGCTAATGCTATTTCACTATTCGCCGCTTCCGATGACTTGAATCGCGCAAGTCGCTCTGATCGCAGGCGAGCAACCTCACGGTCTCTCGCTATTAGTTCCAAAGGGGTGAAGGATTGGCTTGAATAGATACTCGTTATCTTTAATGAACGATGCAGGTCAACCCAGGGGTATAAGTGTGTCTTCGGATCATAGCCGAGTTTATTGGTGTGCGTATCCGAAACGATCTTGCTTAACGCTTCATAGAGCTTTGCCGGGGTGAGGTTGGCATCAACGCTTGAAAAATATGCGGTTGCAGCCAAGCGATCCGAAGTTGCGTCGTAATAAACTCGGGTTCCAGCCCGGTTTGCTTCTGCTATCGCCGCATTGAAGCCCCCCTCGCTCAAACTGTCTGTCGTAGGTTGAGCTGGAACGGTAGCGATTCCTGGCGTACCAACATTGACAGTGATCGTGAGTGGAATCGTCCAGGAATTCGTTGTAGGAGAAATTTGTGCGATGCGTACCGAAGGTGAACCAGAAACAATAGCTTGAATTTGCGGTTGCGTTTCATTCAGTTGTGACGGATTTAGAACCAAGTCACGTAATTGCCCCTGAGCACTGGTAAGGTTGTGGATCGATTGTAGATGCTCTCGAATCGCTTTTACGCGAATACCTTCGTTTGCAATCCAGTGGATGCGGTCTTCCCCCATCTCTTCCTTCCAGACTTGACCGTCTGTAGTCATGTACTGCCCCTGACTGTTACGTTCAGGAAAGCCTGAGTGATGCAGCGCAACAACTTCCCATTGATCGTTGAAAACCGGAGCACCAGAGGAACCTGGCGTTGTATCTGTTTCGTAGTAGAGAAACTGGTCCACTGTATCCGGAAATTGAAGAACACGGTTTTCTCGCAAGGCGATTTGCTTTAAGTCCCCTCCTGGGTGTTGAATAATGGTTACTCCTTCGCCTGCTAGAATCTCATCGCCAGTAGCTGTGAGCGGATTGAAACCGAAATGGCTCAGCGAAAAGGCCCCTGACAAAATTGGTGTTGAAGAAACAGCAACAATGGAAACGTCAAGGGAATCCTCAGGGCTTGTCGTGAAAAACAATTCTGGCCTCAAACGAAACGAGACTTTCGCGAGTTCATTTCCATCGAACCCGAGTTGGTAATTGAATTCAACAATGCTGTTGCCAGCAACAGCGGTCGATGGAAGTACATGGTTATTTGTCATGAAAAGATTTGGTGAAATCATTGACCCGGTTCCATAGCCCAGAATGTCGTCTGACGAATTGCGAATAACAACTCTTGCAACTGCGAACCCAGCTCGCTGACCTTGATCGAGATAGCGAATCGACAACAACTCGCTACGTCCAATTATTCGCTCCAACCCGATGCGGTGCAAATCTAGCCCTGCCGCCAGTTCTAGTCTCTCCGATGCATGGGCTAGGGTAATCTCTTTTGAGAAACCGAGTCGAGCCAATCGCCGCTCAACTGCGTTAGAGGGGTTCGACTGTAAGAGTTCAAATGAACTTCTAGGCTCAAGTCTTGCTCGCAACGACTCATGTCGCGTTCGAGGCGCATTTCCTTCAATGTCGATGGTTTCAGACACTTGAAGTGCTTTTTTCCCAAACTTTTTCTGAAACCGTTTGGCTGTTGCATTCAAAAGATCCGCTCGGGACAAAATTGAAGTTGTATTCATGATTTCTGTTTGGGCCTGGGTGTTAAAAAGACTGTTATGAACTGCTCGCAATTGCTTTAATTGCGTTCATATTTGCGACGAAATCAGGGTCGTCCCCGTACTTAGTCGCAAGGCTTGCGTGCTTAAGTGCGGACTCGTACATGCCGCGCTTTACAAGCTCAGCTGCGAGATTGTTATGAGCCTCTGCGTGAGTGGGGCGAAGTGCAATCGCCAAGTTATAGTGACACACAGCAGATTCTTCTTGACCAAGTTCTGAATATGCAAGCCCAAGATTGGCTTGAAGATCAGCATCCATTTCCTCGTGGTGAAGCGCGCCGAGATAGGCGTCAAGTGCAGCTGACAGGTCCCCACCCTCAAGCCTAACGTTTCCGATTTCACGTAAAGCTCGCCATTCCTGAGGCTTTATCTCGAGCACTCGCTCAAAATCGTTAATTGCTCCAACGGAATCGCCAGTTTGAGCAAGAAGAAGCCCTCGATTTAAATGGGCTTCGAAATATGGAGGTGAAAGCGCAATTGCTCGCCCGTACGCTTCGATAGCTTCTGACTCCCGACCGGCAATTTTGGATAACAAGTTACCAAGGTCGTTGTAATACTCTGCGTAGTATGGATCGCATGCTATCGCATCCAACAGATGCAACTCCGCTTGTACTTGATCGTCTATGATTTCATATATTTGGCTTGTATTGTAGATAAGGATCGAACGATGCAAACGATACGTGTCTTCTCCATAGGCTGCCAAGATCTCGGCATTGCCCCGCCTACAAAGTTCAAGTGCTTCGTCAAATTTCCTCTGCCTCGCCTTGATGTAGGCGTAGGCATTCTCAGCAAAGACCAAAATATATTTGTATTTTGGATGCTTGTTGAAACGGCTCTTAATGAGGGACAAATTCTGGGTCGCATATGCTTCCGCACGATCCAAATCGACCGGAACCAAATAACGGCCATAAGTCATCGATTGAGCGTATAGCGCCGTCGGAACGAACTTACTTCCAGGAAAACGTTCGAGAAATTCTTCAAGAAAGGGCGACGATGCATTTGCATTACCCATCGCATAAAGAACAAATGCGGCATTTAAGAAAATGCCATTCTGCGGGTCGTCTCCGCTGCCATGCAAACGCAGATCCAAATCGACAAACATCGGAGCGAACAATGAAAACCAACTATCATAAAGCCCAATCCCCATCAGGATTTCGAAGGGTTCAACCAACAACTCCATACGTTTATATTTATTTGACACCGCCATCGCATACGCTAGAACCAGCGGCCCCTTGCCGTCCTTGTATTTTTCTAGAGCAAAACAATGTTTACGTTCATTCTCCAAATCGACCTGCGGTGATGAGAGCTTTTCAGCGTTGCGCCTCGCGATTGGCATCAAATAGTCACATTGGTCGTATTCAACTGCAAGATTCTCTCGCTGAATTGGGCTCAAAGTTGCAAGAAAGAAATCGAACACCGATTCTGCCGAAAGATTCCCAACAGTCCTCACGCTATTTTCGAAGCAATGTTTCAGTGCTCGACCAATTTGTAGATTTCCAAAGCTTGCCCGATAGATTTGCTCCCGTTGATCGATCGGCATGTTGTCCACGCCGAGTTGCTCTTCGAATTCAAAACGGGAATACGCGGAGAATTGAATCGTGACGGCCTGAGGGAAAAAGAGAGTGCCATCCGGATCAAGGAGTATGAAACGCAATCGCTCACGACTAGGCTGTATTCGACTAATAATATCGATCAGACTCTTCGATGTAGGAGACAACCAGCTGGAGTTTCGAATCGTAAGCAAAATCGAACGGCCCTTGGCCTCTAATATTTCGATTAAGAACTCCGCAAGACCAACGAGTAGCTTATTCTGATACTCATGATGATAGAAGCGTGTTCGCTCTTCTCGAGAGGAGGTGTTCGTAAGATCACTCGGAACCCGATACGACGCTGATTTCCGTGTTGGCCAGATTCGCTTTAATGTCTGTTCATGTCGTGCTACAACATGCGGAAAACACTTCTCTGCGTCTTCCAAAAGCTCGAGTAGTAGTTCCTGAAAGCCGGAAAGATACCCAGAAGACAGCCAGCTACCATTAGCAACAAACGGCTCCCAGCTCGGCATACTTTCTGACGCTAGCCGTACGGACGCAACTTGACCGAAGCCACTTGCACCGGTCATTACGACCAGTTGATTTGCATCAACGGCGGTCTGAATCTGGAGAGCAAGATCCGGTCGTGGAAGTTCTTCCGCATCTAACGAAGATGAATTCACAGATTCCAGCTTTGCCTTAACAACTATACCGTACCGGTGTACGGTGTTGTCGTTCGAATCCTTGTCTTCGTGACCGTTACTTTTTTGATGATTGAAGTGCCCTTCGGTTGCCCTAACTTGTTAACTAGATTTCTTTCTTCGGTAGACTCGGTTTTTATTTCAGAATCGGTCGTTGTTACTATTTCGGGGTACTTCGCGTTCAGCGGATTTACTGGAAATTCCAAATTTGGGTCAGCCATTTTTTCACCTGAGTAGATCTGGTTTGGATTTGCACCGAAGCACGGTGTTCGGCATCAAACGTATCAAGACGTTCTCTTTAGTTTAGGGCAGCCTCGCACCCGGAACAAGTGGCCCTGTTGGAGACGCAAAGTCCTCTTTGTAATTTATTTCATTGCGTATCTGGAACTCACCAATTGTTGACTTCGATAAAATTCCACCCAAGCTCGTGGGTTTCTAGTCGAAGTGTATGGTTACGGTCGACTTTGAGTCCGTCTGACTGTTTTTCTGTACAGACTCGTACGATTGCGAGATACATATGCGTATTCTCAAGCGGGCGGCGAACAAATTTCCAGTCTTCGATTGCGATCATCTCAATGAATTCGGTAATCGCCCGCGCCCCAGCTAGCGTTCCAAGATGCCCGATTCCTGCGGCAAATCCAAGCAAACTACCCTCGGTTGGTTCCAGAATGCCAACGAAACCGAAATCCTCTTCTAGGTCATCACGCACCTCTCCGACAATCTCTTTATTATCGCTTCGACGAATCATTCCTCCTTTCAACGCTGGTCCCACATAAAAAAGGCTTCCTTCCAGTTGATTCTGCGCAAATGGAAGTCGAATCTTTGGGAAAACATCGTCTTTGGGTACATTAAAAAATGATGCGATGACACCAGTCGTCAGACAAGTGTTCGGCGCTCCGAAGGAAAAAACGGCCGAACACGACTGTGCTTTCTCTTGCAGGAACACTTGTTTCTTGTCTTCAATTTTTTTGTGTAACTCCCAAGCCTTTGATCCTGCATCTACCGGCGGCAATTCCAGTATCGGATCAATGCGCACATCAAAATTCTGGTCACTATGCAACGCTCCTACAAACTCGCACAGTCCCTTCAAGTCATGAAGTGAAGCTACATGTTTACTTGCGTCGCCTCCATCGATCCACGTTCCGATATGACTACCTGCAACCACTTGGACCGTCGCTTTGTTTGCGAGTCGTTCCCATATCCTCGGTTTTAGCGATATAAAATGATCCGCCCGCAATCCAAAGCGCCTTAGGTTTTTCAGATTGCTCTCCTGAAGCATTGTCGACCTTTGTTCATGCTTATCGTCGGGAATACTTAAACTAAGACGTTGTTCCCTTTTTGACATCCCCAACTCCCTCGCCCTTTGAGCTAGAGCCCACTGCACTGCCCGATGGGCTACTTCCTCGCCACGTGAATCGGAAATGAATCGCACCAGTTCATCAATCAAAAGATACACAGGCCTGCTCTCGTTTGTCATTCCTAAGTGTCCAATCGGCGATAGTTCTGAAGCTAGTTTCCGTGAATCGAAGGTGCAATCCTACCCCCCGTATTTTTCTGGCTTCTATAACGCGAGGGCAACTTTCCCCCTTTTTAAACGAATATGACAAAAATTCAAGAGCACTCTTAAAGGTGTTCATTTTTCTTTGATCTGTTTACTATCGATGGACAGACGGTACTTTTTTGCACTCTATTCGAGGAACGATCCATCATGCAACGACCTTTTAGGCTTCTAGCGACATTCGCATTACTTGCGTCGACATTCGTCACTTCCGGAAGTGCTCAGTTTAATACCAACGCTACAACCGGGAACGCCCAGTCAAATCCATTTTCCTTTCGTAAGAAAGGGATTGTATTCGACATCAACTATTCAACGCTCCAAGGAGACCTAAACTACTGGGTTGCTAAAAAAGCATCCGCCGTTCGCTACCAAGTCATGTTGAAGCAACCACCCGATACTACGCTAAATGGTGCCCCATTCGATAAAGCGACGACTGAACAGCATGTACAATGGATCAATTCGCTTATGGCAACCATTGTTGCTAACAACATGGTGCTAATCGTTGATTTCCATGTACCCGATCGAAAGGTCTTCCAGTTTCCGGTACTCAAATGGGATGACTTTACTGACGACTGGGGCCGAATCGTCGCTGGAGTAGGACATCATAGGAGTGCAAACATCGCATTCGAATTGGCAAACGAGCAGGTCAGTGACGATTGGCCGAACCGCGCACTTACGGCGGCTCAACGCATTCGTCGGGTAGAATCTGCCCGTGGCTTCGATAAGCATCCAATCCTCTATTCCCCTAGAGGCACAACAACAAGTCCAGCAACCACTTTTACTAAGCTTCCCATCGATGGTCCACAGGTGGTGGTATTCCATTTTTGGAACTGGCTAACTCGAGGACCAAATGTTCAAAACACTCCACCTTCAGCAATTCTTGAATACCCGAATCCGAATCAATCACTCCCAACGATAAAAGCCAGGCTTAACGAGGTCCAACAATGCGGTATTTCCAACGGCTGCCCAGTGTTGATTTCAGAAGTGTCGATCGACTATCGCCACCCAGATGCAGCCGCATTTACAAAGGATTTTTTGCAAGCAGCCACAGACCGAAATATTAGCGTAACCTGGCATGCTAACGACGGTTCATACTGGGTTGGCTCAAAAAGAAACCCTGAGAGTGCTGGTTTCAAAGAGCTTGTCGCTTGGATGAATGCACAGTAGGTGAGCAGTTCACGCGAAGGATTTGCAGTTTCTAAACCAGCCAACAGAATCGAATCATTCCTTTAGCTATTTCTGACCATCGCTACTCAATCTCAAATGTTCATCGCACTTCATGTGTGGTACTCCACTAGGCGGACTGATTTCGCCACCAGCCCCCATGTATTCGGTTGGATGCGGATCGTTCTCCGGTGCCGTTACTTCAGCGTAGGATTCCGACGCTGGCCCTTCGTCTGGTCCGCTCTCGACAAACTACCTTTCTGTTTAACGCAGCCTCGCACTCGGAACAAGCGGCAAGGGCGAAAACACAACGCAATGGCGCACGGGCGATGAACAAGCTAACAACGCTTTAGCGTTTGACGCCAAAACCATTATTATTTTCGTCCCAGGGTTTTTTTGTCCACTAAGCTAGAATCAGGGTCAAAAGCACGCAATCGCTTTACTTCAGGATTGCGAACATGCCGAAGGGACAGAACAGTGGGATTCTTCTTCCAAACAATTCATCATGGCGACGTCGACAAGTTCGGTCTGGCATCTGAACTTGAACGATTCGCAAACGATCAATGGGTAGGAGAACATTACACGTTTGAGCAAGCTAGCGCTTTGGTAATGGAGCGATTCAAAAAAATGATCGAACAGGAACTGAAGTTGATCGAGTTGCGGGCCGAGATAGAAAAGGAATGATATTTCGAACTACGACGCGGTAAAAGCTGCTTTTTGCCGAAGTGCAACGGGCGCTGAACCTATAATGCGCAAAAAAATAGGCCGTTCGCGCTTCTATCTTTTTGCGTCATCATCGTTTTCTCCCCTCGCGTTCACATTACCCGGATTGTAGTCCGCGTTTCTGGCTGCGATCGCGTTGGCGTTATCGTCGAACAATTTGGCGGCTTTGGCCTGCAAATGCCGAGAGTTGTCTTGATTCTCTGGATAAATCCCCCCGATGTATTCGGAAAGCAATTCGGGGTAAAATCGGGAGTAGCCTAGGATTTTGGAGTCGAGGTTTATAAAGTACGTACCTTTGACTCCGAATTGTTCGTCCGACCTTGTCACAACTATTGATCGAGACGCATTACCATGATACTGTCCCGGGCTGACAGACCCACTCCGGGAAAAACAAAATGACCGAATACCAAACTTTCACTCCTGAAGAATTACTTGGACCACTAAACGAGGTGGAATCAAAGAACGCTCCAAAACAATTGTTTGTCGCTGGCGATACTAGAATCCTAGAACGCGGAGCAAGAGTTTCAATTGTAGGATCAAGAAAGGCGTCCGCTAATGGTGTTAATCGTGCGGGGAGGCTTGCAAAGCTATTGGTTGCTCGAGATATCGTCGTCGTTAGTGGGCTTGCGGAAGGAATCGACGCCGCTGCACATCTAGGTGCGATGGACTCTGGAGGACGAACAATTGGAGTCATCGGAACGCCACTTGACGTCGCTTATCCAAAAAAGCACGCGGATCTTCAGAACCGGATTGCAACCAAACATCTTTTGATATCTCAATTTCCTATCGGTATTCCGACATCGCCAAAGTGTTTTCCGCAACGCAACCGCACGATGGCCTTAATCTCGGATGCGACCGTTATTATCGAGGCCTCGGATGCAAGTGGTTCGCTGCATCAAGGTTGGGAAGCGCTCCGGCTTGGTCGACTACTATTGATTGCAAAATCTGTTGTTGACGATCGATTGCTTTTATGGCCAAAAGAGATGCTCGAATATGGAGCGCAAGTCCTAGATGACGCAACGCTTGAGGACTTCTTTTATAGTCTTCCACCTCGAGATCTAGCGATTCATGACGGCCAACTTCCCTGCTAACATCGCGTTTGCGTCCTACCTGACGTATGACCCCAGAGGCGATTCAGATGAGGCAAGAAAATCTCGTGATTTTACTTATTCGGTTAAGCAAGATGGATCGGTCGGAACGATTAGAACCATTGACGGGATAATCGAGCGAATTCTGTTTAGACTCGAGCAGTTTCCGTTTTTGAGAGACTTCTTAAATCCAAAAGCTACTCTCATTCCAATGCCTCGGAGCGCCCCGCTCAAGCCGAGTACATTGTGGGTTCCCAAACGAATTTGTGATTCGTTGGTTTCAGCTGGCCTCGGTGCTGAGACGCTGGCTTGCATCGAACGATTTAAGGCAGTTACAAAATCCTCTACAGCTGGGTCGAGGCGACCTAGCCCAGAAGAGCACTTTTCTACAACCCGGATTTTAAACAGTCCTACTTTTCCGCTAGTTACCGATATAGTTCTCATTGACGACGTGCTAACGCGAGGATCTACATTCGTGGGAGTCTACCCACACATCCAACGAGCATTTCCTTCCGCCAACATAAAGTGCTTTGCATTGGTTAGCACGCGGGGCCTCGATAATTTCCGACAGATCTTGGATCCTGTTCAAGGGACGATTACGTATGACAGTGGTTCACTGGATCGAGTTCCCTGAATTGCCCAAGGGCTAATTTGTACATTGGCTATACGGACACCGCCCAAAGAAGTCGCCATAGCAATCCGATCCGATACTTGGAGGACCTGAAGATAACCAATCAGCTGCGCACCATAACAGCTCAAGCTGCAATACTTGAGGACAAGGTGCCTCGAAGTATTACAGCTCCTAACCTTCGAACCGACTGGTCATTTAAGGACAGCCAAATTCGCGAATTGAACATGCTTTTCCAGTGCCGTCGCCATGGATAATGTGATCAAGTACGCTGATCCCCAGCAGTTTCCCAGCTTCTGTCAATCGGTCAGTAACCAAGTGATCTTCGCGACTCGGATCGGGATTGCCCGAGGGGTGATTGTGTGACAGTATGATAGCGGACGAACCCTCGATGATTGCTGGCTTGAATACTTCTCGCGGATGGACAAGTGAAGCGTCAAGTGTGCCAATTGTCACGACAACCACGCATTGAACGCGATTCTTTGTATCGAGACATGCCACAACAAACCGCTCTTGATCATTTGCAGGATGTCTTGCCCAATATTGCTTGAAGAAGTATATCGCGTCGCCTGTGCTGCTCAAACATGGCCGACCCTCTAACGAACCTTCAAAGACAAGCGAAATGCGCTTTACTGATGAGTACTCCATTTCATGTTCAATGCAACTGATGATTGACTTGACGATTTCATTTTTCGGAGCGTCGTTATAGAGCTTGCTGGTTTCATGACCTACACTCGAACGAGTTTTTTGGGAAAAGAAAACCGATATGCAAAACCTTTATGTGCGCACTGCCGGTTACGGGTGAGGTCAATCCCAACCGTAACGGCATGCTTTTTCCGTCTGCTCAAAGTAGAGTGAACTTGGGCGTGATGCAAAGAGCGAATGTTCAAACAAGGTTTTTTGGGCGATTCCGACTAGTCGCTGCGATTCAATAAGACTTGTCTAACCGCTGGAGTTGCAATGCGTTTGAAATCCCGACGGAATTAGTAGCAGATGTTCGCCGTTTGCGCAAATTGTTTACATGAACGCAGCGTGAATTGTTGAGCTCCCTGCTTTTACTTTATGCTTGATAAAGGACGTTATCATGCGCTATAAGGAGGCAGGGGAGTCGTCAGGCTCAGGGGCAATTCAAGCATAGGAGCAGTCAAGAATGGAGAGACAAAGCGAGATTGGATTTACCGTACATGCAATTCGATTTCCGTCGTTGAACGAGGCTCAAGGCGTGATGCCTTGGGACCCAAATCAACTCGATATCTGGGCTGCGCAGTTCGGACGAGAAAAACAGGCCGTTCATGCGGCTCGATTCATTCTTGAACGCTGGAATCCCGGATTTGCGTGGGAGTGTGGAAAATTTGATCCGAAAGTCGCTCTCGAAAGCTGGGACAAAACCCATCGACGCGCCTTTCTTGAGTTGGCGACTCTTGAATTGTCGTACTCGGCATAGCGGCATTTAAGTTGACAGCGGAATTCGATCCCTCTCGATTAAATTTACCGGCGATCCGAGATAGGATTTCCCCTATCGTTCAAGCAGCCGGAGATGCGGCTAAATTCGCCTGGGAAGAATTTTTTTACGGTCGCATTCGAAGCGAGCATACTCGGCGAGCCTATCTTCGTGCTGTCAGCTACTTCCTGACGTGGTGCGAAAAGCAAGGCCTCGAACTCAGAACAATAAGCCCCGCTCACGTCGGTCTCTATATAGACAGCCTCATCCTTTCGACGGCAAGCAAGAAGCAAGTCCTCGCGGGACTTCGCCATTTCTTCGATGGTATGGTAACTCGCCATGCAATCGCTCTAAACCCTGCCCTTTCTGTTCGAACAGAACGATATTCAGTGGTTGAGGGCAAGACTCCCGAGATCACAGTCAAACAGGCTCGCAAACTTCTTCAATCAATCGACACTAACGACGTTATCGGGCTTCGAGATAAGTGCACTATCGCAATCCTAATCTACACCGCAGCTCGAATCGGGGCCGTATCCAAACTCAAAGTCAAAGACCTCTATGACTCGGGCGACCAGTACTGCCTTCACTTTTTAGATAAGGGCGGTAAGTCGCGCGAGATCCCTGTGAGGCACGATTTGCAAACGCTCTTGTTCGAGTACTTGCGATCAGCAGACATGCTGCTTGGATTTGATAATGATCGCCCACTCTTTACCACGACCATACGGAAGACCAAGGAGCTTACGCTTCGCAGGATGAAGGAAAACGATATCGGCCGTATGGTCAAGCGTCGAATGAAAGCCGCAAATCTTCCCGGACGATTATCCCCGCATTCGTTTAGAGTCGCTACAATCACCGACCTACTTGGACAAGGAGTTCCACTTGAGGATGTGCAGCAGCTCGCCGGTCACGCTGATCCTAGGACTACGCGGCTTTACGATCGCCGTCAAAAGAAAATTACTAGAAACATCGTTGAGCGAATTTCAATCTAAGCGGATGATCTGACTAGCTTATCGCCGTAATCCGCTAGACGAGCCCGAGCCGATCTAGGAACATGCTCGCCTATCGGATGCGCATCCAAGCCCTAGTTGATATCGGTAGCCTCGGTTGTCGCAAGCGGCGGCGACGCCACCGCGAGGGAGGCGAACTTCTTCTTCGGGTTCACTGCTCCTTTCGAGCAATCCTTTGGCGACAGCGTCACGCCCCCATCCAAATCGTTCTTCCGTCTTTCGTGCGCTGCCGTCGCAGAGCTTTTCGCAAACTGCTGCGATGAAGATTCTCTTCTGACGTCCGTTAACTTGCTTCGCCGCCAAAACTAGCAACTCGTCGACCGTTCCATCCATGGGAAAAATCCTCCTTGAGAAATTGATTCGGAATGAATCCAGCCTGACGTATACTGGCTTTTTCACAAAGAGCAATATCCATCGATTCTCGACGAAAACATCGCCAAAGTGGACTACTCGGGGGCGTTGCCACCGGTCATGCACACGTCTGCGTTCGTACTCGTACTCAGCGAAGCGGTACTCGTGCTCGATCGCTTGTTTTCGAGTACGAGTACCATCGAAAGCGATTGAGTACAAGTACGAAAGTTCTTCAATCGAACTCCACTTTTCAGGTAATTTTCAGGCCGCCGCTCGCCTTATAGGGCCATTTGCCACGTATTTTGCTTGATTTGGCCATTAAAGAGCAATAAGATGTCAACGAGTTGCCTTATGTTCCAAAATAATGTTGACGAAATAGTTCGTGCTTAATACGGTACTGAATCTGGATTCACATATGTCCCCAGTCGAGCGCATCAGCACAGGAGTGATTCTCTTCATTGGGCTACTCTTTTTCGTGCAACTCGCTTGGAAGCGCCGGACAGAAAGTTTCAAAGTTCGTAATTTCTTTCTTGGTGGCGGCAGCGTCGGGCCTGAACTTACCGAACAGAGCTCGATCGGATTGACTTTTGCTTGGATGGGCGGGACATGGTTCTTCACGATACTTGCATATCAGAACGGCCCTTGGGTCACGCTGCTTCAGTTGCCGTGGTGTTTTTCGATCATTCTCCTCGCACTTCTTTTTCGCCGCATCAAATCGGTTATCGGACTAAACACTATCCATGGCTACTTGGGATACGCATATTCTCCGAGGACTCAAGTTGTTGCCGCAATCGCGACCACGATCGGCTACTTGATCAATACCGGCTTCGAAGTGTTTTGGTCTTCGTTGATGCTCGCGCACTGTCTTGGTGCTCCTGGACTGGCATTACAGTTTGCGGCAGTGCTTGTAATGGTTTGTGCAATCTACTGCATGATCGGTGGGTACGTTGCAAACGCAACAACTGACAAACCCCAAAACGTCGTCGGAGTCATCTCCCTTGCAATATTGATTACTTTCGTTGTTTGGGATCTTTCGCTGCCTAACTCGCTACTTTGGGCGTGCGGCATATTCGTGGCTGGTGCCGTCGCTTACTCAGTATTTTCCTATCTCACTCCACATCTTAGCAATCGCCATTCCAATCGAATACAATCGATCGTTGCCGTCCTTTACGCCCTAGTCGCAATAGCAGTAACTATCTTCCTCGTTCTTAGCGACAACAGCTTAACCACCGCATCGTCTCAATCAGAGATCGCAAACCTTCACAACACGATGTTGCCCTTACCGCTGATAGTCGGCATCTTGAGTTTTCAGCTTATTTTTAACGCGATCGACATGGCGAACTGGCAGCAAGTTGCAGCGAACTCGATGATTTCAGACAGCACGATCCCCGCCGTCAGATGGGCGATTATCCGATCCGCTATGTACCTTCTATGGTTTCCGGCGCTGGGCGGTGTACTCCTTGGCTGCGCCCTCCGATTTGCCGACTTACAGGTGCAAAACGAAACAATTTTTGCAATCGCATTTACGCATGTACTACCGGATTATCCAGGGATTATGCGAGGAATACTCTTAGGGGTTATTACACTGGGTTTTATATCGACGACATTATCAACCGCTGACAGCTACCTTATGTCTGCAGCCCAGACATTGGCAACCGACATTGTGTTTCGTCGCGAGTATGGCGCAATCTTGAAGTATGGTGATGAACAAGCTGAACGCGATTTTGTAATGAAGTGTCGTAATTTACTCATCCCGATCGGCATAATTGCAGTTGCTCTCGCGTATTCGTTATGGCGACTCTATCCGCAGAATCCTTTGGACTTTCAGGCATTAATGTATGCGTGGGCCTTGACGCTGACGGCACCTGTATTATTGGCTCTTTTAGTTCCGGGATGGTCTCGCGGGCGATCAGCACACGCATTTTACGCAATCCTCCTTAGTCTATTACTTGTCTCCGCAATGTTTTTTATTTCAGTTTTCGGCCTTCGTGCCGACTCGGAACTGCGGACTTGGACCATTAATTTGTTGCCGATAACTTCGATCTTCGTTCCATTCGTTATCATGATGCTTCCGCGGAGGTCTGCAAATGTTTGAAGCGGTTCACACGAGCGCTATGTGGCGAATTGTAACATCGTGGACCGCCGTTTTCTTTATGCTGCAAATCTTGACGGTTACTGCGTGCTGGGTTCTGATTGAGATTCCGATGTATTGTGTCTATGGTGTTTACGCGTTGACGGTTCTTTGGATCAACCTATTTCGATGGCCGTCCGATCAATGGCTCTGTATTGCAATACCGCAAACGGTTCATGACGGGCTTTGCGGTCAACGATTCGATGGCTCACGTTTCACGATATTTCGGGACCTTCACGACTCAAAAAAGGCTGATGCCCTGTTTACGACTCATGGACGAACGACGGACACAAGAGACTTGGCTCATCATATTCATGAAGCGTTCTTTGTAAAGGCTGTGGTCTATAACTTGCTGGTGTTTGCAATTGCAGTTTCAACCGCTGTGGCAACTGAAGGAACTGAGCATCATCAGCTTACTTCATCAGATTGGTTTAAGGCTGTGCTTTTGTTCGTTGTGCTGATTATGGGATTGCTGTGGGATGCAGCTATCTGTTTTTACCAGCGTACACTCAATGAGCGCTGCCATAGGTATTTGGTATTGACTGTGGAGTCGCGCGAACAAAGCATTGGACACGGAACGGCGGACAACGCGGTTTCAAATGGATAGTTCGGTGGCCGCCACAAAAAGCACGATTTGGCTGGGCTTCGGCATTCTTTCCATGGCATGGTAACGCAGCACGCTATCGGTCTGAACCCTTCCCTATCGGTTCGAACGGAACGATACTCAGTCATCGAAGGCAAGACGCCGGAGATCACTGTCAAGCAAGCTCGCAAACTCCTTCAATCAATCGACACTAACGACGTTATAGGGCTTCGAGATAAGTGCACTATCGCAATCCTAATCTACACCGCAGCTCGCATCGGAGCCGTATCGAAGCTCAAGGTCAAAGACCTTTACGATTCTGGCGACCAATACTGCCTCCACTTTTTGTATAAGGGCGGTAAATCACGAGAGATCCCGGTTAGGCACGATTTACAATTGTTTTTGTTCGAGTACATGCGATCCGCGAACACTCTACTCGGTCACGATAATGACCGACCACTCTTTACCACGACCATTCGGAAAACCAAATCGCTTACGCTTCGACGAATGAAGGGAAACGATATCGGGCGGATGGTAAAGCGTCGGATGAAGGCCACAGGGCTTCCAGAACGTTTATCCCCCCATTCGTTTAGAGTTGCTACAATCACCGATCTACTTGGTCAAGGCGTTCCCCTCGAGGATGTGCAGCAGCTCGCAGGCCACGCCGATCCGAGAACAACAAGGTTATACGACCGACGGCAGAAAAAAGTGACTCGGAATATAGTGGAGCGGATTTCGATTTGACGGGATTATTGAAGACTCAAAAGGTCTGCACAACGCACAAATTGCGAGTATTTACAAATTCCTGTATCACAGGACTTGGCATTACTAAATTGAAGGGTAACGGCAGTAGTCTGTCGAAACTCCCAAATCGTAAACAAGTGATTGAGCGGCATGAAAATAGAAATTTCCGAAATCCAAGCGATTTTCCGACTAAAGTCGAAGGGCATTTCAACGACATGATTGCAAAACTTGCAGCAGATATTGAGATCTCGCAACTGACTGCAACTGGAGCGACTCAATGAGCCACACGAAAACTACGCTAGCCCTATTTCTTCCTGGCCAATTGTCAAGACACTGTCTAGGCAATCCACAGCAAAGAAGTAACTGCCGCCACAAAACACAAACCAATAACCACAAAACACAGCCATCATGAAAAAAGAAGTCATCGTTTCACTTATAACAACCTTCGAAGGCCATGCGCAACAGACCGACAGCGGAATTGAATACTGGCTAGCTCGGGATTTGCAGCATCTGTTGGGTTATTCGAAATGGGACAACTTCATCAACGTGATTTCCAAGGCAAAAACTGCTTGCGAAGTTTCTGGACACGTCATCGCAGACCATTTTGCTGACGTCGGGAAAATGGTCGATTTGGGGTCGGGGAGCCAGCGTGAAGTCGAAGATATGATGCTTACCCGCTACGCTTGCTATCTCGTCGCTCAAAACGGAGATCCAAATAAACAAGAGATCGCATTCGCCCAAACCTATTTTGCAATCCAGGCTCGTCGAGCCGAATTGATCGAACAACGATTGCTGGAAGCGGAGCGAATTTCGGCACGCAGGAAACTCACGGAAACGGAAAAAGAACTGTCATTAGTCATCTTTGAACAAACTGGTGGCATTCAAGACTTCGCGTTGATTCGAAGTAAAGGCGACCAAGCACTTTTCGGCAAGAGCACACAGGCTATGAAGGCACAATGGAAAGTCCCCGATTGTCGACCATTGGCTGACTTTGCACCGACCATCATTCTCAAAGCTAAAGATTTCGCAACCGAGATCACAATTTTCAATACTCGCGACCACAACATAGCAAGTGAAAGAGCGATTTCAGCGGAACACATTACTAACAACGATGCGGTTCGCAGGACTCTGCTTGAGCGTGGTATTCGCCCAGAAAGTTTACCTCCCGCCGAGGATTTGAAGAAAGTCGAACGACGGCTTACGTCCGACGAAAAGAAGTCATTGAAGAATCCCGAGTCTCTGGAATAGTGGTTGATGGCTAATGATAAACATTGTCAACACCGTCGACAAAATTGCAATCCCTCTGAACGGGCGTTGAGGGGATGAAAATGCATCGCGGAAGAATATCCCAGCTGCTGAATACCAATCCGTTATTCAATGTTTAATACCAAGGAGTATTTGGATTTGAGAGCTCTTTAAAAGCGAACCCTTGCACCCTTTTAGAAACTTGATGCTCAGGTCATCTTCCGGAACGTTGGTTCATAGGAAATACAACCCACATGCCCGCCTTCCCAGAATGGAATGTTGGCGCTTTCGTACCGGCACGGAATGCTTTCTGAGCAAATCTTCGTTAGACCAACGGTCCGATAGTTCTAAATCGGCGTGCCGCTGCTGTAGTTTTAGTCGCCGCCTACTCCCGAAATGGAAGCCATTCGAGGCGAATGGTCGGTGCGGCAGAGTGACACGGCATATCGTTGAATGCATTTCGATTTAGCAATTGTTGCAGTTACTTACGCTTGTATATCCAACTATCGCATGTCGCTTTTTTGACTTTCTGCTCGCATAAGGCGCTAGCCATCAACAGAGACAATTCATAACACCACTCCAACGATTCTAGGAGGATAGAGGGAATCTGCTCTGGCCAATATAATGCTAGACGACGATTTAGCGGAAGTTGATTGCTCACAGCGGCGATCGGTGCTAAGTATTCAGCAAGCTAGGGAAACTTCCCAAGTTTGGTTTTGAAACGTAACTTGATTGGGATGGACCTTGAACGGAACAACGACGGACCTTGCTGAATTTGCTGCCAGGCAACAGGCGCATTTTGACCGAACAATCTCCGCTTCTGAGCGAAAGCTTCAAGGACATTTCGGTACTTCGCCTTCCATTGCGAAGTTCATGGCCGAAATGTTCTCGGAAAACCGCAGTGATTCCATTCGCATTCTCGATCCAGGAGCTGGAGTTGGAATCCTTTCTGCAATTTTATGCCAAACGATTTGCCATAATCGTGCAAATCGAAAGATCTACGTTGAACTCTGGGAAAACGACAAAAAACTCATTCCGTTACTTAAGAGCACCATGGATCGGTGCCAAAGTGCACTCGGAGAACTCGGACATCAACTCACATTCGATGTTTGTGCCGAAGACTTTATTTTGGCCAACACGCAGACGTCGCTTTTCTCCGATGGGCCTCAGCCATCGTTCCACATGGCGATTACCAATCCTCCTTATTTTAAGTTGCGAAAGGATTCTCAACACGCGAGAGTTATGTCTCACGTAGTTCATGGCCAACCGAACATCTACACGCTCTTCATGGCGTTGGCGACCGACTTCCTACTCCCGAACGGTGAGATGGTCGCGATAACACCCCGGAGCTATTTCAACGGGCCGTATTTCAAGCGTTTTCGAATCTGGTTTTTTGATCGTGCTGTTCCTAGGAAAATTCACGTTTTCGAAACAAGAAACGATGCCTTTAGAAAGGACTCGGTTCTCCAAGAAAATGTAATCATGCTCGTTGAGAAAGGTGGAAAACCGAAGGTAATTGAACTTTCAAGTAGTTCTGGTACTGACTTCAAGTCCATTAAGACACAGACTTCGCCGTTCGAACAAATCATCGATTCCATTTCTGGCGACAAAATCGTTCGCGTTGCGTCCGACCCATTCGAGACTTTGATTTTAGAGGCAATGGATTCGTTCCCACAACGATTTAGGCAACTTGGGTATGAAGTCTCAACCGGTCCAGTCGTTACATTTCGTTCAACCGAGTTTCTACGAGACTCGAAGTCATCCGATACTGTACCGCTGCTTTGGATGCACAATGTCCGCCCGTTTATTACTCAGTTTCCCAAGGCGAACGGAAAACCCACCCACATACAAGTAACCGAGAAATCAAAAAAACTTTTGATAAGTGCAAAGACATACGTCCTTTTGAAACGCTTCACGGCGAAGGAAGAAAGCAAGAGGTTGGTTGCGGGGATATTTCGCGCCGGAGATTCTTATGGAGACTTGGTCGGTATTGAAAACCACGTCAATTATGTCTATCGCAAAGGCGCAATTCTCCACCTTTCAGAAGCTTTTGGATTGGCTGCGTTCTTTAACTCCTCATTTGTTGATCGGTACTTTCGTTCGATTAGTGGGAATACCCAAGTAAATGCAACTGAACTTCGAGAGCTGCCCATCCCGACTGTTCAACGAATTCAAGACATTGGCGAGCAGGTTCAAAGATTAGGAAGCTTCGAACCACGTGCAATTGAAATGATTGTTGGCAAGTGCCTTGGTCTTCCAAAGCAATTACTTGAACGACTTCTAGAGGATGCAAATGGGTAAGCGAGAGGAATCACTCGAGATTTTGAAGGCACTCGGGTTACCAAAACAACAACAAAACGCAAGGTCGTGCTTAACACTTTTGGCACTAGCAGGACTTAAGGAAGACGACAAATGGCTTAGCGTCGATCGCCCATTGCTACGCATCTGGGATATTATGTCTTGGATGCGTAATCAATTCTCAAAAGACTACGCTGCAAACAGTAGGGAGACGATTCGTAGACAAACGATTCATCAATTTGAGCAAGCAAGGATCGTTGATCGCAATCCCGACGATCCATCAAGACCCACTAACAGTGGAGATACGGTTTATCAATTGACTGCATCGGCGGCAATAGTCCTAAAAGCGTTTGGCAAGAAAGGGTTTTCAAAGCGTTGTGAACATTTCATTCAAGAACATGGGATGTTGTCCGCAAAATACAACCGTTCCAGGCAGTTGCTAAAAGTGCCTGTCACCCTGCCAAATGGAAAACAAGTTGAGCTCTCCCCTGGGAAGCACAATGAACTGCAACGACAAATCGTCGAGGATTTTTCGCCGAGATTTGCTCCGGGTGCGATGGTGCTTTATTTGGGGGACACTGCTGAAAAGCGACTAGTGATCGATTCTGCAAAACTGGAGGCGTTGCATATCCCAGAAATGAATCACGACAAACTTCCAGACGTCGTACTGCTGGACGAAAAGAGGAACTGGATTTTTTTGATTGAAGCTGTTACCACGCACGGACCCGTTTCTCCAAAACGTCACGCAGAACTTGAATCGTCCCTTTCCAACTGCAGTGCAGGACGGGTTTACGTTACGGCGTTTAGAGAATTCGCCGCCTTCAAGAAATATGCGTCTGAAATAGTGTGGGAATCGGAGGTCTGGATTGCGGACTTTCCCGACCACATGATTCATTTCAACGGCGATAATTTTATTGGTCCATACCCCACAAGAAAAAACTAACCGCCAGAACGCTACTCCCCTAATTGTCAGTTAGGCTTCATGACCTGGGCCGTCAATGGTACCTCTTCTTTTTTGCCATACCTGTTCATCTTGGATAAGCCGAGTATCTCTTCAACGAGAATTCTTAGGTCGGATTGCCCACAGTGCCGCTTCTACAGTAGTGGTGCCGGAATACGCCGATTACCTTGCAAATAGCGATAACTACTTCCGATTGCGGACGTGACACTATGAACCCACATCAGTGCAAAAAAACCCTCCAAACGGACAACACGGCTGCGTCTAACTGGGTAGTTATCTTCTTGTAGATTGCCTTTACTATCCACACGGGATGCCATGTAGCGCAAAGTGTCATCAATGACGACATCTCAATATCTAGCAATCTAGAGAAATAGCGAGCAAGCGGGATTGGACCGTGTTTTTTTTCGGCCTGCTGATTTGAATCGACCGGGATTTCGTGATATGACACCAAGGGCCATTTCGTTCTCTATCAATCTGAATAACAGTTTTGAGATACTTCAACTGGTCATAACCCCATGGCTGGTCGCCAATCTAGGTTTTTTACTTCTTCCCTCTGTCATCTTGGAGCACATCATGACAACAACACCCAATCAAGGAGGGCAAACGTTGAAGGAATCGCAAGCTTTAGTCTGTCACCATACCGAGAATCACAAGAATGGTGCCGGGGACCTCCAAGGAACGTGGATTGAGATCCAAATCACCGACGGAGTTCTTGTCCAGTGTCGAACCTGTAACATGCACTATGGCGTAATTAAGAATCCATCGAAAGACGACGCGATGCTGCAAGCATACCTCCTTCAACAGAGACGATTGTCGTGTCCCGGCTGTGGTGAGAATCCATTCTTAGGTTGATTTTAAGTTTTAATTGGCTGAATCCACAAGGTTTGTCGACCAGCCAATGCTCTTGCTCCGAACAATCCACTGCGGCGAGGCATATACGCTTCCCCCGCACTTCTTCGTCAGTCCAAACTCATCAATTCAATTCACCGTTGAGTCTAACGACGTACCGCGTTTGCGTGCTACCGTAAATTCGTGGTAGTAACACACAACTCACGGCTCTTTCCCAACTTGAATTTACAGATATTTCGCAATCGAACATCGAACATGGCTCCGGCCCTGTTCCGTGGCCGGTTGCGTTGATCGGTTTAAAAGCGATTTTGTAACATTGGTAGCAGGAGAAAGTTCGATGAGTCGTCTTGATGTTCAAAATGTATTAGTGGACGCCCCAGAAAGGCTCTGTGTTCATACCGTTTATCACGTAAGCGACGACGGTATTACGCTTGGCTCGTGGGCTGCAACAACAGGCCCATACGGAGTCCGGTTTGCATGCAGGAATTGCGGTAAGCTGTTTGGTTACCTGCCGCTGCACGCCGATCGCAACGACCAAGAGTTGTATGAGGCGTACAAAGAACAGCGTCGCTTATCTTGCGATTCGGAGAATGGCCCTCAATAAGAGGCACTAGGTGATGGCCGGTTATGTAGAAGAGGTTTTCCGCGAACTGGCCACTCCCCCTTCGTCATCCCTACCCCAAAACGTTCCATAGTTTCCGTGACATAGACACGCTTTTTGCCACACACCCCACCGCAACAACCAAATACACCAAACCCTACTCTATCCGTCGGCAAACTTTGATTTTACCACGGCGTAAAGGTCCGCTGATGCCTTCGTAAACTCCGGCTTCTCTCTCACAGTCTCCGACCGCTCGAGCCGCTGCTGCTTTTTGATTCTCAAAAAGGCTCCACCTTGACTTGCCGTGCTTTTCGAATTTTCCAAAGCCGACGGCAGGCTAAATCTATAACTGCTTCGCAAACGTGCCAGTCCGTTTCGTAGCACATCATTTGGAGACCTATGGCTAACGCTAGAAAGAAAACAACATTCAAAGACACATTCATTCGCGAGGTTAACGTCCATTACCGCAAGACTGCTAATGAGCCAGTGAACATAAAAAGCGCAGGAGACATCTCGCAGTTTGTTCGCTCTGTCCTGATCGACAACAGCCGGGAACACTTAGTCGCTCTATACCTTGATGGAGCACATAACGTCGCAAGCTATTCCATCGTATCAATTGGAACAGCAAACTCCGCCCACGTCACCCCGCGTGAGATTTTTCAACGGGCAGTTCTAGTCGGAGCAATCGCGATTGTAATTGCCCATAACCATCCAAGCGGCAGCACCACTCCAAGTAATGAGGACCGTTCAATTACAAAACGCATTTCCGAGGCTGGAAACGTTCTTGGAATCAAGCTCTTAGACCACGTAATCGTGACCGACTCCCACTTCGTATCCTTCCTTGAGGAAGGATTCATGTAGGAATTTCTGGAACTAGGTTTAACAAAATAAGGAGACGACTATGAAACGCCACCAAACAAACAACATGACAGGGCCCAACAACATGCAATCGAGTAACGATGTGAGCACTTTCCGAACCATAGATTGCACACTGGAAACGTGAGTAAGACTGACTCAGGACGGTTCGACATTGGTTACCAACGATCGTAGCCCAGCGGCATCTGGAGTAATCAGTTTTGGCTGTCGAAACCTGCTAGCTGCGCCTTTTGCCGTTTCACCTTGCGATGACTTCTTGCAAGCGGTCGATGCAATCGCTGTCGCTAAGAAACCGGCCAAACTGTTGGCGGTGAGGACGGACTCGGCAGGCAAACGACTGGTGAATTCTCACTTGCCCCCGGAGATTGAACCCGAGCACCGATTGTCCTAACTGGTTTACTGAACAAGAACTCGCGGGTCCCGAGAGTCGTCTGTTAGGAAATTTACAGGAATTTGTGCTAAGGCTAGCGGCAAAATGAGTCATACCCTCCCCTCGCTTCGTTCGACCCTCACGGAGGGAGGGTGAAGTCATTCTCCCCCTGGGAGAGTCGGCATGAAAGGCCGGAGAGGGGTTGCATCACACTGGTAGTTTTCAGCCTGCCGTTCGCCAAAGAGCCGGGCTCGAATTGACATTCAACTTCGGAACGTCATCGAGTGTTGGAATCTGTTAGCCGATCAATGACCGGCAACGCGTTGCCGTATGTGTCGTTCCATCGCAAAATACTGAAGTCACTACCGCGAGGTCGTATGGCTCGCGGCCAAGCCCCTGTCGCGCAAGCTGTTTCGCCTAAAGTAAGTCTTTACTGTAAGCTTAAGATAAACCTTGCTGGAATACCGTTCTAGAGAACCACACAGATTTCAGGTGACTCATTTTCGCCTCCGAATCTTCGACGTTTTCCGCTCGCGTCATTCTTGCTCGGGAGGGTTCCAGCATGGGGAAATCATTATTATGTCTTGAGATATAGAGCAAAGCACCGACTGTCAAACGCGAAAAGCGAGGCGACGATCGACCTAAATCCGATTCTTCCTTCGGCTGAATGCAAACTGTACCGATTACTTACTAGGCGTTACTAACCCATCACGAGTGTCCAATTGCGGAACTGTCTGTTAAAAAGTGACTGAATTACGAAGCGTGTTCTCAGTGATGGAGGAAATACATGGACGACGCGAAGAGTACGCCTTCACAGAGCGGCATGCTGGAAATCATTTTTCAGAAGCAGAAGGGGCTCAACGATGCAGTCCTTGGAGCAAACGATATGAGGGACGCAGAAGGCAGGCCGCTAACAATGCACGCAATTGAGCGAGCCGCCATTGAGAACAGATCTGGAGTCAATGACTTGCCCAATCAATGGTTGACGCGATTTGCCGACGCAATGGAAGTTTAACTTGACGAGTTCAGGCAGCTATTGCAGCAAAAATGGTGGAAAAGCACGAAGGTGATCTCGAAAATGTACGTATCGAGCTTGTCGACATCCTCCACGCACTTGTTTCAGCCATGAGCGCAGCTGGCTTGACGCCCGAAACAGTGTTTAAAGCATATTGTGACAAGCACACTGTCAACTTGTCACACCGAAACGCACAGGAATGACCGGGGCAAACATCCTTTACTCAGTGTCAGGTTAATTTGTGACTATTCCAACTGGCAGCAACCAGAAACTTGACCTTATTGAGTTGCACGCGGATAATCCAATGGCTCGGTAGCTCCCGACTTCTTTGGCGGTGAGATATGAAGCCATTCAATTTTTGGGTCAGCCGGGCTCGCCGAGGAGTCCCTCCATCTCAGGTTTACGAAGCTCTATGGCAACTTCTTCTTCTAGTGCAATCCGGGAACTTCACAAAATGGAGCCATAATGACAACAATGGATCATTGGTTAGATCGGGCGACTGTTCGCCATGCCCCGCTGCCGCTAATAGAGGAGTTGGAGTCATTGGACAAGGTCTTCTTCTCGGAAGATGAAGTTGCAACGCTCGCACACCCGCTTATCGCGGATCGCGGATCCGACTTAAAACGAACCTTGCTCATTCAGCATCTTTTCACTTTCATGCATTTTACCGATCACCTTGAGCTTAAAGCCGTCAACCCCGTTGTGCAGCGAATCGCACATGGTGAAATGGACATAATGGTGAGCGATAGCACTAGGGAGGAGGCCCATATGACCTACGCCGACGAGGCTTGGCACGCGCTGGTCTGTAACAATGTCATGCGGCAAGTCCAAGGCGTTACGGGTACTGTTCCCGCTTACCGTGGTCCGCCAAGGTTCTTGTCTCGATTGAACGAGTTGCAAGCACATCTCTCTCCCCCAATCAGAAGGCTGAGCGAATTTCTGTTTGTCGTAGTCTCAGAGACCATGATTTCCAAGACGCTATCGAAAGTCCCGAAGGATACGAACGTTGTAACCGCAGTGAGGGAGATGCTGCGTCATCACTCAATTGATGAAGGCCGACATCATCGGTTCTTCTCTCAGCTATTTGAACAGCTTTGGCCTGCACTGACCGCACACCAGAAAGAGAAGGTTGGCGTACTGTTGCCAGAATTCATCCGAGCATTCATAGACCCTGATACCGAAGCAATCAAAGCGATGTTGGGGGAACAACGATTCACCGCCAAGGAAATTGGTCAGATAATTCACGAAACTTTCCCGCCAAGGCTGCTTGAACTATGGTCGCAGGAAGCATCGAAATCCACGTTAAGCCTATTTGAACGCAACGGTGTCTTTGAGGACGCACGAACTTCTGACGCATTCGTTGCAGCCGGGCTGCCTCATCCGTGATTCGTAACAGAGCACTAACTTTCGTCGTTGGAATGGAGGCCAGCATCCGCAACTTGCCGCTCAAGCCGAGTTCCGTGCTTCGCAAAGTGACAAAGAATTGCCGAGTCCTTATCCGTGCAAATTGCGGCCAAGCTGATCAGATAGAATAGCTGCAGGTTTCCCGGCATGAGACGGTTCGGAGTAACATCGCCCGAGTACGCAGCAGTTGCAGTAGCGAGTCGGTTTCTCAAATACTCGCGAGCTTCCTCAACGCTACCGTAGTAGTCCCTAAGCTCCATTTCTATTTCGTCTGATGGAATGGGGTTTTGAAGATGCAACTCGATCGCTCGTTCGTCTACTTCGATTTCGAGAGACACCATAGCAACCAACAGCTCTCTTATGACAAAAGCTTTGCGCTCGACCGCAATTTGGGCTTCGAAAACAGCCTTCAATTCAGTTAGTGAAAACGTTCTTCCTTTTTGAGCCGCACGAGTAATGAGGTACACGCACAAGTACCTCATGATAGGTGAAGTGTACAACGAAAACGTTTGAAGAATGGACTCCTCCCAGCCTGTATTATCAAGTAGAAGGTCAACGGTGAACGCATTCGTAACTTTTGACGGAAACCGTCTTAGTTCTAGATCGATTTCACCATTGGTGATCGCCGAAATGATTCGTTCCGCCAAAAAGTACTCGAAGAACGACCTATGATTGAATCGACATTGCCCAAGACTCGATACAGTTAGGAAGCTTGAGGATCCTAGGTGAAACGTAAGTTCCTCACGCTGATGCGAAAGGTAGCTCGGAGGAAAAAAGTCAGGGAATATGGCTGGAAGCTCGCTGAACTTCACGGACTCAGTACTCGAATTGAGGAACAATAGCGCCAGATTCTCAAAAAGGATGCGCGCATCCGAACCGCCCAGTCCAAGTCTACCGCTTTCTCGTGACAGCCATCTTTCCGTATATATCCGATAGAGGTGGCCCGCTGTAATCGGCTGGCCGTCGTCTCGCTGCGAATTCTCTATTTCACTGAGGGAGTCGCACACCATTGGCAACATTACTGGACGACTTGCCAAATCAGCAAGGTCAACGACTGCGGCCATCCGTGACCAAAGCTTGCCGCTTGCGTCGCCGTATTCCTCGACGAGAAATTTTCGAATACTATTGTCCGTCAGTGGCTTAACGTAGATTGCGCAATACGAAGGAGGGGACCTTTTTGTCCCAGGCAACCCATACGTAGCCGCCTTTACAATTCGCGCGAGTTGTTTGTTTCCGCCGAAGAGGTGAGATCTACTAGCCAAAACAACTTGAAACCCCCTGGCGGTTAATTCCAACACAGCATCCAACAGTTTGCGACGTGAGCCCGGAGGACACTTAGCGACAGCTTCATCGTAGGCGTCAAGGAGTAATACAGCCTCGTCAGAGGTCAGACCATCCGTGAGGGTATTTCTACTCCACGGCCAAGTTTTACCGTCCTCTGGTTCGAGCTTCTCACTCAAGCTAACAATGCACGGGATTTTCTTCGTCTTGTCAGCAGCACGTTCCGTCATGAGATCGACAAACAAGCGCTTTAGTGCCCATGTCTTCCCTGCCCCCACCTCTCCGAGAAGAAACATGAGTTTCGTACCCCGCCGTATTTCTGATATCAACTGCTCGCCGACCAACTGATCATTTGAACTAGCCGATTGGCGAGAATCATCCAATGTCGATGCACAATGAAGAGGCAAACAAAAGTGATACAGTTCATTGAACTCGATTGCATCCCTTCGAGCTAAAGCAATACTGTCTTTGCCAAGCGTCTTGTGGGGCTCAGGTGGTTGTATGATTCTTGGGCCAATCTGGACATGCGAGTCGATCGAAGACTCGAATGCAGCGAGCAGATCTTTGACATGAAAAAAACGCCGGTCTGGGTCGGTATGAAGACAGGTCGATACGACGTCTTGCCACCGCGAGCTTAACTGAGGTGCAGCCTGATTAACCGGTTCAAATTGGCCTGTCCGAATAGACTGTCGCCAGTCACTGGTGGCAAACGGGTGTTTTCCCGTTAACAATTGATAAAGTATGAGTCCCAGGCTCCAGATATCTTGAGACCGCGATGGGGTGACGGTGATCCTTCTATCCAGACTATCGAGTACCTCTGGAGCCATCCAAAGCAACGTGCCGGCAGGAGGCTGTGGCCCGCCGTTCAACCATGCCTCGGCCAGCCCGAAGTCGGCAACACGCGGAAGCCCGTCGGCTCCATATAAAATATTCTGAGGCTTCAAGTCTCGATGTACCAGTCCTGCGCTATGTATATCATCTACGCCGCTAGCAATTTTGGGAAACTGTCCTATTACATTTGCGAGCTGCCACGGTCCGGAACCGATCCTGTCTTGCAGACTCCCACGCTCGGCATATTCCATAACGATAGCTGGGCGAAAAGCGGAGAAGAAACTACTATCTTGAGACAGAAAGATCGGATCGTCCCATTCATCCCATAGGTAACCCACATCGATCACCCTCACGACACGATTAGATTTTACTTGGACCGCTTTTCTGGACTCCCTCAGAGCATCATCCAACGTCGTAGTACTCGGCGAGCGTGGTAATTTGATCGCTACTTCCTGATTGAGGTACGTGTCGTGGTATCGGCCGACGCGACCAAATCCGCCACGGCCTATTCCCTCACTAAATACGTAGCGCCCCAGCCAGCGAGAGATATCGACAGCTGGCGCCTCTTGTTCCTTAGCCACTATCCTCTTCGCTTTTCGCAGAACTCCAATGTTACAGCCCAGTTTCTGCGCAGCGTCAATTTCATCAATAGGTTCGTTAATGCCAACTCGACGCCAGTAGATGACGAGCAGTTCGTCCAGTACGCGGTCTCTCGGAACCTTCGAGGCCTGCGCCTGTAGGGTGGCTACGTCTGATAAATCAAAATCCGACATTTGCGATAGCGCCTCGCACAGATTGTCGAGTTCAGCTTGCTGTTGTGCCGTTAATGGCTCTGGTGACGCAGCCATGGTCCGCCTCAATCACAGAACACTTTGGATATTCTGGGAATAATTGTCTGACGGACGCGGCGCCCCACGGCGTGCCGGCTAAGCCCAGTTCGAGAGGCGATCTCCGATTGCGTGCAACCTTCCATCATAAGCAAGAGAATCACCTGTTCGTGTCCCGTTGCTGGAAACGCTTCCATGATGACTTCAAGGTCCAACCGCAGTTCATCTTGACTTGGCGGCGATAGCTCTATCAATTCCGGCCCACCGCCACTACTATTCTCTAGTTGGCTAGCCAGGACAAGATTTCCACTACCGCGCGTCGCTGCGTGGCCACAACGTCGTCTTTCGATCCATAAGTCGAGCAACATCCGATGTAGCACGTGTCGAAGATCGTCAGTTGTCGCCACGTTGCGCAGCTCGGATTTGGGGTCCGCCCAGATGCGCCCCATTTGGCTATTCGCTAGGTCACTGGCTCCGGTTACACCGTCGGGGGATCCACGTCGGCGATATTGGGCTCTGGCGATACCAAGAGCCTCAGCATGAACGATTTGAAACATGCTCTCTATTGCTGCTGGATCTAACTCGCCAGTCAGCAGGCGCTCGATGCGCTCGGTCAGCCCAGACAGACTTGATTCTTTTTTCATTCTGATCTTCGGTTCTCAATAAGTGTAACAATTTTTTAATTATTGCTGCGACCAACCATTACACAGACCAGCACCTAAGACTTGCCTGTGCGCCAACAAGCCCCCGCCGATTTGATCGACGGGGCATTTCGATTTCATTTATTTAACGATCCCGGCCGCAAGCTCCAAGCAACGCAGCACAATTGTTATCCAACGATAAACGGGATCAGCGTCTGATTGTAGCCGTTGAACTCCTTCGTCGCCATCAGGTCCGCTTACTCGGCGCCGGCGTGCTGACCCCGCTGATTTACCGGACTTGGGCTGCTCAGCATCTACATGCTCGTGGTTCGGAACCGGTTCAGAACTAGGGGCACACGCTCCCCCTTCATTCTCCCAAGAAATGTAGGCGAGCGATGAGTCGCTTGGTGGCAAATTCTGCGGTGTAACCCATTTAGGGACGTCCATACTTTAGTCTCCTCGTGAACAGTTTTGATCTGCGGCAGCGTAAATGCTGCTCGTCAAGGAGACTCCGCAAAAACCAGGCTGGACAGTGCGGAAATTCTATGCAAATGGACGTACTTAGTAGCGGATCACCTCCTTACGGCTTCTTGGAGCAAAGGTCACCTAGTTCTTCCGATAGGAATACGGTGACACGGTCACGAACTTCCGGTTCATGAATAATTGATAAGGGAAAACTCGGATCAAATCTTTGATAAGAGAACAACTCGCGTGTAAGCGAGCGTTTTTTTTCCCCACTAATTGCGACAACGACTTGCATCGACTCTACGACTTCTCTTGGCCCGAGCGACATACCAAATTCCCTGAAACGGGCCCCTTCATACGATTCGCTTCCAGCTTGAGTGTGCGCTACTTGAAACTCCGGGATTAAGTGAGCTATGTGCCAGGACGTGGACTTTGTTGTGTTGGGCATTACATTGGCAAAATTCCCTTTTACACCAAGCGCAAGGACCAGGAGATCGATGGGACTTTCAAGGTAGAACGAATCGATGTCGTCAATCTTTGGCTTGACGACCGGTATAGGAAATCCAAGCTTATTCTTCAAAGGAAGCAACAGATGTTCATTGGCGAATGCCTCGTAGCTGGCTGAATCCTCACCCGGGATGTAATTGAACGGGGGCGAGTTGCTCTCCACCTGCTCATCCATTAACACGAAGCGGACCTTTTCCCAGCCGTCAAAATCTTGCCAATTCGCGATGATCCATTCATAAATTGGCAGCGGTGTACTGGAAAGTGGAGATGCGACGTGAAAGCTATCCTTCTTCGACGTTACCTCAGATTGTAAATCACGCCAAAACATTCCTACGCACTCGCCGAGGGAAGCAGTTGTTTTTATTTTCATTATCGTGGCTCGTCGTTCGAAGAAATCCTGAGATCGAAATAATGACCGGAAATCAGCACTCGTATACCTCCATTTCCGGAACCATTTCTTTGCTTGCGTGACAAATGTCCGTGAACTTGTTAACTGCACAAGCTGCACAAATTGCGGCACCCAACTCACCCGTTCCCGAGTTGGACGGATGGAGTAGCTGCATCCCGTCTGAGACTTGCGATCGAATTTGAAGGTAGCGTAGTCCTTCACTGAGGCCACCCGTCACCAGTACACGACGCGATGTGAGGTTCAATTGTTCGACTCTCTCATGAGCAATGCTTGCCACACGCTGCAGCACGGCATCCACCAAGTCCGCTCGGCTCGTGTTCATATCCAATCCTTTTACTGTTACGTCCGATTCCCCAAACGTGGTCTTGCGACCGAGAATGCCTAACGAAATACTCAATAGACTTGGTTTAGCTTGAGGAATTCTAAGCAACTCGTCAAATTCCGATTTCGAGAACTGCAACAGTTCCGAGACTTTGTCAAGAACAAGGCCGGCGGTCTCGATGCTGGAAAAAGAAATGTCGTTCATAGACACAAAAGGATCACTTTGTGGTTTGCTCCATGCGCCAGCAGACTTTGGATCGTTGTTTTGGGTGGTTATCTGCACATAGGACGTCCCCCCGATTTCAAAAACTACGTCCCTGTCCAACAGCAACCCGGCTCCAAGCACCGAAACTAGCGCGTCATTACCGCCGACGCAAACAATTGATTCTGCGAGGAGATTCTCTGGCGACAGTTCTTTTCCGACTTCCCTCAATAGTTGACCCGCGTTGTGCTGCGGACGGAGTGGAGTAGCATACTCTGGAGGCAATCTTTGGTGTTGGGCCTCGCCTAACGCCTCGAATAGTGACCATCTATCAGGCGGGACCCCCCAAGTGAAGTCGCTAATGCTGTTCGAAAGCGTCATGACACCTGTTAGCTTGTGCACTAACCAACTCACACCTTCGACAATTACGAATTTCTTTTTAACATTATTCGCAAGCCATAATGCTTTTGGCGCCATGTGCTCCGAGGAAACATCGAAGCCCGCTGCCCGAAGCTCATTGGCCTCGGCTTGGGCGCGATTGTCCATCCAGAGAATAGCCAGCCCGATGGGATCAAGATCGTTCGGCGAGCATGGCACTAGAGTACTTGACGTGCCGCAGATCCCAATTGCCTTAATGGGTTCTCTTCGATGAGCGACGGTAGTCAGAACCCTAGCTACCGTTTTCTTCAGTCCGACCCACCAGTCAACAGGATTCTGCTCTGCGATAACTGCCGATGGAAAATGCGTGGATAGCCGTTCGCTTGCTCGAGCAAGACTGGTTCCATTGTCATCAAAGCATGAAGCTCTAACTCCATGAGTCCCGCAGTCGATACCCAAAAACAGCATTGTTCCACTCCGTCTCTATTTACGTGCTCTTGGTCATACCGCATGCATCTACGATCCGTGATCTCCACGGTTTAGTCCGACTTTGTGTCCAGCCGCATTGAAGCTTGCACAATCATTTGATATGTTCGATAGAAGAGCAAATGACTGATCCATGCTTGCAAAGGCTAAACTAAACCGAAATTGTATCTTTTTTGTCGTAAGATGGGAGCCCGCTTGATGTTAACTGAACAAATGGTGCGTGCATACATCGAATCTCTGACTAAGCCTGAGTCTCAAGGGATGGTCGAAATTCGGCGGGCCATTACTGAGCAAGGTGCTGAACACGAGGAGATATTTCCTTCGCAAGCGGCCATACTAGAAATGTTTATTGTTGCGAGGAACGCCAACCGAGTCTTAGAACTAGGCACAGCGTACGGCTATAGCGGCGCGGCTATTGTTGCGGCCCTCCACAAAAATGGTGGCGGAAAGTTTATCTCTGTCGAGCTTGACTCTAGACGTGCGGACTATTCACGATCAACGCTTAGTAAGCTATCCGCTACGGTATCTGTCGATGTAATCGAAGGCAATGATAATTCAATTTGCCAGAAACTCATCGACGAAGGACAAAAATTTGACCTGATTTTTGTAGATAGCTCAGAAGCGAATTACCTCTCGCTATACGACGGATGTACCAGCCTCCTGACAGATCGCGGTGTTTTAATCTACGACAACGTTTTAATGCTCACGGTCAAAGGATGGACCAATGGATCCAATGTTATAGAGAACTCATCCGACCCGGTATTGAGAACCCTTAGCGAGCTAGTTACGAGAGCTTTATCTGACGACCGCATGGCAACTGCGATCTTTGGATCTGGAAGCGGGCTACTTGTCTGTGCCAAGAGACTGGCCCACTGAAAACAACCCAATTCGACTAAACAATTCCACTGCCACTCCGCCCCCGAGCCGGCGGGTAACGTATCCGTCGATTCTTGCCCGTTACTCCGAGGAAACTGCAGTGTCGCTCGAACTGGTCGGGGCATTGACGGGAAGAACTGTCGAATAACAAACCGGGATACACACAGCTGACAGTTTGGGCGCGTGAAAACTGTGTCACTTTGACTTACCAACCTTTGGCCAATTGGAACCCCGACCTGCCGATCTCTAAATGTAAGAAGGAGGGCGTGTCCTGAGCATGCAACGGGCAGCGGTTCCAAGCGTCCATCGCAAGCAATACGGCATTTTACTTGCATCGAATACCGCTTCGAAGGTGCGCCACCACTCCAAAAACCCGATGACTCCCTTCGCGTTTCATAGACACACTTTTTGCCACGCCCCCACCTCCCAACAACCAAATACACCAAACCCTACTCTATCCGTCGGCAGACTTTGATTTTACCACGGCGTAAAGGTCCGCTGAAGCCTTCGTAAACTACGGCTTCTCTCTCACGGTCTCCGACCGCTCAAACCGCTGCTGCTTTTTGATTCTCAAAAAGGCTCCACCTTGACTTGCCGTGCATTCAAACCTCTTGAGCCGACGGCAGGCTTAAAACTCAACAAACTGCTGCTAAGCCGGGCAGCAAAAACAAGGAGAAGACTATGAAACGAGACGAAGCAATGCAAATCACAGAGCGCTCACTTGCTCAATTAAATGAGTCCCTAAAGAACGGGAAAAGCGAATCCTTCCACGCGTACCTAAACACCATCGCACAATTCCCGAGATACAGCTTTAGAAACCTACTCTTAATCGAGCAACAGTTCCCAACGGCTACGCGAGTTGCGGGCTACAACGCATGGCGAAAACTAGGACGCTGGGTTAAAGAAGGTGAATCCGGAATTGGGATCATTGCACCACTTGCAATTCGAGCGAAAGGGAATACGGACGATGACGAAGTCTTTGGCTTCAGAATCATTCACGTATTCGATGTCAGCCAAACAGATGGTGCTCCGCTTCCAAGCCTTGCACGGCCTACGGGAGATCCTCTAGACAGCATCCGCTTCCTTGAGATGGTGTATTCTAAACTCGGTATTCATTTGGAAATCGTAGACTTACCCAGAGGCCACTTTGGTCGTTCACGCGGCGGACATGTGCAAATTAACTCGGAACTCACAGTAGCCGAGCACTTCCAAACCATGGTTCATGAGCTTGCTCACGAACTTCTTCACACCTCTCCTTCGGAAAACAAGTTGCGTGCTTCAAAGCGGGCTGAAGAGCTAGAGGCAGAATCCGTATCTTATGTGGTGTCAATGGCCAACGGAGTGGAATGCAGGGACGCAAGCTGCGACTACATCCACCTCTACCAAGGGGACGAAACGTTACTTGCAGACTCGTTGGAGCGAATTAGGAAAACTGCGGTTACCATCCTAACCCACATAAGTGACGCGAAAGAATCCTGCGAAGTCTCAGAGGTGAACCATGCAGCATAAGACTCGCACCTGGAAAGTCACTTCCATCACTTCCTCGTCTGAACTAACAACGCAGCTCACAGAATATCGGCATTGCTTGTGCAAAGGCTTCTCAGTAGAGCCGTACCTCTTCCTAAATGACTCCGAGAGTGAACAAGATGCAACCTATGCGATTTGCTTGGATGAATCCCACAGCTACAAGTTGATTCAGTCGCCTCTAGCTTGCACGATCCGCCAAATCGAGACGAAGACTTTTAAATTCCTTAGCTACTCCGATGCGAAAACCGAAGTCGATGCGGTGCTAGCTGGAAGATACAACTTCTATCACTTTGGGACCATTGCTCACCAGAGGCTTAACTACGGGCCAAGAAGAATACTTTGCAATCAGTGTATCCAAACCTACTGATAGACCTCGCTAGTGCTAGTACCAATTCTTGCTACCTAATCTCATGCAACCAATTGAGCATTTCCAATTTAACTTCACGATAAAGATGGCGGCATTTACCACCAACAATCGCTAAGTGCTTTTCGATGTCTTCACCCCAAGAGTCGAAAAAGAATCCTCTCCTCAGCACACGACGATCGTATCACGGCGTAAAGGTCCGCTGACGCCCACTAAAGCGGGCTTCTCTCTCACGGCCTCCGACCGTTCGAGCCGCTGCTGCTTTTTGCTTCTCAAAAAGACTCCACCTTGACTTGCCGTGAACCGTTCTCGCCAGTCGCATCGGCAAGCAGTACATTGCAAACAGTCTCTACATATAGCCGAGTGTAGGGTCAATAAAATATAGGAAAACACGATTATGGCAATAACAGTTGATGAAAAAAAATATTGGAAAGAACGCATCGCACGAAAGGTTGATCGAGCCATCGACGAGTTACTCGTTACTAACGACCCGACATTCAAGACGCGCATCACAATTGAAGCCAGAACACGAGCAATTCAAGCACTTGAAATCGAAGAGCCATTCAACCGCACCCGAGAGATCGACAAACAGATTCAAGAACTCTTCGATGAACGTTCAAGTTCATTTCGCAAAATGGCAGTACTGTTAGACTATTTAGCAAGACTACCGACGTACTTCGGATCGACGGAGCATTTTATCGCAAAGGCAATCGATGATCGCCAATCCCTCTACGAAATCGAGTTAATGAATGAATCGCCGCTTGGGAACCAGATTCAACAACTGATGCAAAAAAAGGAAGAACTCATCGACGCATCAATGCTAGCAACTTCAACTTCGCAAATCGCCACACTTTGGTCACGCATTACGTCGCTGTTTGGTGATTCGGAAACCGAAGTCGAAACCGATAACGAATAGAACCCTCGGGATGCCTATAGATCAAGAGTTGATTCAAAGGCGTCCCATTTTTTGTAATAAGCTTATCGCCTCTGTCGTCACTAATCGTTTCCAGCGTTACACAAATGGCCACCAAGGAAGTCTCCCACCTCAGCTGCCATTTATTGCAACGCCTAATTCTTGGAGCACAAACTAAGCATTCGCAACAAGAAACGCCAACGCTATTCGTCCGACGTTGTTCACTACTGCTTTTTTGCAAACCGCCTCTAATCGCCGTTAAGTTTCCGGCACGTATTTAGTCCCTCTCTTGCTCCTTTCAATTGTTGCAAACAATTCCATTCTAGCGAGGATAACTGTATTTGCCAAAGCTCCACCTTACTCGAAGCCCTGCCGTTGGTCGGTGAAGAGCAGCCAAGGGGACGCCAAGGTACTTGTCATCGCCCTTGCAATCGCTTCGACTGTGCTCTTCTTCCTCCCGCCAAGCGGGGCTTCTCGCTTTCCTCTTCATTAGTTTTTTATGTCCATCAGCTTGCCAGTGAATGAACAATAAAAACCTAATAAAAAGGAAAAAACAAAATGGCAAATAAACCAGTATACTCAACTCGCTTAAACAGAATCGAAGTTGCGATTTGGAAAAACGAAACGGAAGCTGCGATTTGGCACAACGTGACGTTCCAAAGAACGTATCGCGATGAGGCAGGCGAAATGAAAAGCACCAACAACTTCAAGATCGACGATCTTCCAGCGTTGGCGTTCTTATCAGCCAAAGCTTATGACTTCTTAGCTACATCGAAAGAAGAATAGGCTTCCCAATCCTGCCACCTTGAGGGAGACATCCTCCTTCGAGGTGGCCTTTTTATTTCTCCTGCTCCCCAAACGCAGCCTAGGCACTTTCGGAACAAGTTCCTTAAGTGATGGAATCCGAGCGGCTATCAAAATACACGCCCGCTCCACCTGTCGCATACTCTCGGCAAATCAAGGTCCGCTTCGCTCTCCACCTTGACATGCCTCTAGCCTCACCCTCTCTGCTCCCCAGCTTAAGTGCCTTATTGCTTCGGTCATACCTCACTCACTCTTCCCTAAACTACGGGAGGCTTCGGCTAGCAAGTCTGCGGAGTGACTGCATTCCGTGACATTGTCCCGTATTCGCCCACACAATAGACGAACGTCTGAGCTAGCTCTAAGACCTGGCTGTTCGCTGAACGCTTGCCATAGCCATCCCACATAAGCTTTCAGGTGACTATTTTGTGGGCATCCTCTAAACTCGAAACCTTTTAGAACAAGTACTTCCGAAACACCAGCATGCAATAGATTAGCCCCACAAGCTCAGCTAGCCCAGGGATCAAAAGAAATGCAACGGCTAACAACAATGACCAAAAGACCTGACATGGGATCATATGGCTGCCTCCGCAAGCTCACTTGTAACTTCGTATACCTTGACCGGCTTTCGCCTTAGCCCAAGTTTGGAATATGGTACGGGCTCAAAGCCATGTGGCTGTCGCATTTTGTTTACCATTCGGGCAAGAATTAGGATCTGGCGGCGAATCGGGGCATACCGAGCATAGGGTAGTTTCCGAAACTCAGACGCCAGTGCTTCAGCCGTTCGATGTGGGGCAAGACTTTCAAAAAACGCTTTGAGTTGCACGTACGTCTTGCCCTCGATTCGGACATGGGCACAGAATCGATCGGCCGTTCTGCCAGCTTCTTGAACGCCCGCTCTTCGGTACGAGATCGAGTAATCCCCGAGCCTGATCGAATGGCGCCTCGCATCTTTTAGCGATTCTTTCTCCCCGCCTTGAGAGGCCGGAAGTTTGATTTTGTGATGCCCATCACTGGCCATAATGATGAACCAGTTGCCGCACCGTAAGTAGTGGGCGTTAGCCAATCCTGCCTTCTTCCTTCTTCGTCTCTCCCATTCGCTAACGTCAATTTGGTACTTCTCGATAAGTTTCGAATCGATTGACTCAGCCGCTTTCCCCTCTGGGATTCGCCCGGTAACAAACCAGTAAAATCCGTGTCTCAGGTAACTTGCGGCTATCAACTGGATCGCGCCTTCCATACTCGCTGCTCGATAAAGGTATGCCATATTCCTCCTAAAGAAATTCCGTTTCAAAAAATGGACGTTGATTCGTAGTGGCAAATGCCCCTACTCGCTCATACGTCCAAAGCGATACCTTGACTGACAAACAGGCTCTCTGCCGTTTGTGCGATTAACCTTGCGAAACCAAACAAAGGTCTCAAAGCAAAGAACCACACTTGCGACTTCGAACAACGCGGACTGCTATGCTTTATTGCAATGCACCGCTTTCTACAGTGCATGTATGCAATTCATAGTAGCCGCTTTTGAAAACCTTCGGCAATCGCTAACGCGTCCGCAAGACGCAACTATAGCGATCGCCGTCAGACACGCTGTTTCAAGTAAAATGCTCGCCAAAGCTTTTCACCTCAAACCGCTTGCTGTTGCCAACCACGGCCACCGAAAACGGGAGGAAGAACATATCGCTAATCGCGATCGTCCTCCGCCCTACGGTGTACGTTCATGGTCGGGGCTTAAAGTGCCCCTCGCCTCTTTCGTTCTCACTCCCCATGGACATCACTCCAAAGGTGCAAACGTGAACGAGTCGTGACTGCCTTGCCACGCACCTTCTACTACCTTGGACTGGTAGTGCCGGTGTCTTGCCCTTCGACAAGATCATCGCCCTCCTCCCGGAGGCTTCTACTTAAGGCACGCTCCCACTCATGCGGCATTTCAATCACCGAACTTGACCGTCGTTCGGCACCGAGGTTGCGATCCCCGGCAGCCACAGAGTTTCCTGCGTTAGCTAATCACTTCACTACTAGAGTCACGTCGTTAGAAGGAATTACCCTTCGATCCACAGACAGTATGTGCTACCTTCCGGTAAGCCATAGTTTCCAATCGACCTTGTTCAAGCCGATTGATTTCCCGATGCGAAAGCAGAAGCTCTCGGTATCCGATGGTCCTAGTCCTTGGACCGTCTGTAGTGGATTGGTCACGGTTTGGCACCGTCTCTCTAGTGATTTACTGGCAAGCTCTATCCGTACTTATTTGGATTGGAGCCTTTCATAGTTGAGCTTTTTGCCGTCGGTCTTTTATTCCGATCGCCGGAGTGGCAACTCCGGTATGGCCTGTTACCAGGCTCATAGCTCCCTACGCCAGCCGTGTTGAAGGAACCTTGGTAGAACCAAGGCCCACAACCCCTTGAGAGGGTTCAACCCCACGGACGGGATTACGCATATCCATGCTTCACCCGTTTTGTGATTAGCGGCTTGGTACTTGGATCAAAGTCCTAAGCACTAAGTCTTTCCGCATCGCCCGTATTCAATTTGAGAAACAACAGATTGTTATAGGATAGAACGACAGGATTACTTCTTAGGCCACTTCTCACTTACAACGTGAGCTTGTGGCCAAGAGATTACTCTGTCGAGCCTCCTTCGCACTGGACGAACCACTCTCGTGGTATCCAGCGCTAAGGGCGGCGGGATGGTCAAAATTGACCAAAATGAAGGGAGCTACCCTTCGCTTCTTAGCTCGGCTGATAAGACCAAGTTTACCGAAGCCCGCCACGCCCGACCATGAACGTCAACTTCGTCTGCCTTAGCCAGTGGAGTATTTCCATTCTGGTTTACCGACAAACTCGCTTTACGCTAAAACTGACGTCCGGCGATTACTCGCCTGTGGTTTACGTCCTATCACGCATTTCACAAAAAACAAAGCAAAGTAAAGTTTATACTTCCGAAGCTGCTTAGGTGTGCTAGACCGATGCGGGTTCGGGCAAAGACAGAATCTGTGCTCGCCTACGAGCTACATTACTCTTGACAGCGCCTGGAGCTTAATTGATTGCTATAGCTAAAACCTTTCCAAGGCGTACACCGCCCGCGAGCATGCGTTGTTGTGCAGAATTACCACCGCTCTTGAGGTAGCTCTCACTACAGACGACGGGTATATCTTGAGTGTTTGCAATCAGTTGCGCCCGTATCTCTTGCGAATAGGCAAGCGAAGATGCAATTTCGAGGCTCTCGGTCAACCAATCCTCTTCGTTCATCGACAAACTCTCTGTGGGATCGTGCTCACCAATAAGTTGAAGTGCACGGTTTCTCGCCGTACGCCACTTAATGTCATTTCCTGGGAATTGATCCCATAAGCTATGCAGATTACCTCTCTGTTTCGTTTTTATCGAATTTCCGCCTCTGTCGCCTCGTTTGAATAACGTCTCCGAATATAACGAAACTGAGTGAAGGGGCTGATGGATGTCGCCAACGGTATGGCATAGCCAAGTTATCATTAAAGCCTTGTTTGCATCTGTGGCGTTTACGTCACGTAGGACAGACCGAGATTTTCGGATAGCCTGAACAATGTTCATGTCTTCGACAATTGCAGCCGGAGGATGCAGGCTTACGTTCGCAGTTAGCTTTCCGGCAAAGAAATGCACATCGGATTCTTGAAGAAAAACTGGGAGGTTAATGTAATGCCAAGAGCCATGATGGTAGGTCGCCTTAAGTTCGCCACGGAAGCCTCGCGTGATGTCCGGCCAAATCGATGCTTGCTGGAGCATCCACTCATGCCTTTCGGTTTCGTTCGTGATTTCCTTTTCTTTGGCAAGGATCGTTTCAAAATCCTCAGCAAATCTTGGATGGTTCTTAAGTAGCCCAACAAATTTTCTTCGTTGGACTTCATTCAACTGCCTGAATGCTATCGACGCAATAATACGATGCCCAGCCGAACTCCATGCACATGCATTTGGGGCAAGCATCAGCACGAGTAGAAAACTGACGACCAAGGCGCGAGAGCAGAATCGACTCCCGTATCTTTGGCAACGTTTCATTCTGTTAGCTCCCAATTGCTCGCCCAACGATAAAACAAATCCCGAGGATAAAAGCGGCCATGACAGCTGCAGCAGCCATATTTCCCTTTTTGATTTCCTGCGCAAAATCGATCCGCCATTCCAAAAAGTCGAAAAGAAAGTAACCGGCGATCGACAAGACCAAACCGACCGAACCGAAAAGTGAAGCGATTAATACTGATTCCCACATAGTTGACTCCAATGATTTACGAGGAAAGGATTTGGGTGAATGGCCGAATTTTGCTGCTGTGCGCAGACGTTGCAGAATGGAAAAATCCCCCGCAGTGAGGTTGTGCAGAACACATTTCGCATTCGGGAAGAAATATGTTTTTCCAGTCGGAAATACTCTTTCTCGCAAATGCCCACATCGGCTTGGGAAGGACACAAAGTTGATGGTTGTAAATTGATACGTTTAAGCCAGCGGCAGCAAGATTCGTCACCGCTTCGGTGAGTTCCACTTGATAATCAATTGGGTCAATCCATAGAGACCGAAGGTTTGTTTTACCAAAGCCAATTGGCTCGAAGCCCATCAAGGCAACATGCGAGACAAATGGGAAATTGCGAGCAATGTACGAGGCAAGCTGAGGCAAGCGAGCATAAGTATGTCGATGAATGACAACTCGAATTTCCACGGGGACTTTGCACCGAGCGAGGTTGAGAATGCCGCGTACTGTGTGGTCAAACGATCCGGGCGCTTGAACTACAAATTCGTGCCGCCATGAAATGTCTGAGTAGACAGGAATTCCAATCATCAGATCTGGATGTCTGATTTCGGCAAGTTCCCTGGCAAGTGACAAATAGGCAAACATCCTTCCATTGCTTAAAACATGAAGTGCCGTCTTTGGCAAGAAACGCGCACACGCGGATACCAAATCGATAAACCGATCTCCCAAAAGAGTGGGTTCACCTCCCGTGATTCCGAGAGCCTGCGTTTCGTTACTCATCATTGGAATAGCTGCAAGCCAATCATCGACAAGCGACACCGAATCATGTTTCTTTGGCGGTTGCGAGCACATCACGCACCATGAATTGCATCGCTCTGTTACCAACATGGCATTGGAAAGCGAATTCCTTCGGTACATTACCCAGAGCTCTCCACGCGACGGAGTGAGTCTTACGATATCGCCGTCCTCCAAATGATTGAGCGTTTCCGGCAACAAGTAGTGCGGCACCTCACCTAAAAGTTGTTGTTCAATAGAATTGTGAGTGGCGTGCGTTCGAGAAAAATAGGCTCCAAAACCACGCGGGACATTTGAAGGTCCATCAATTAGCAAGGCGTTGTCAGCCGGACTGATTTCATTTTCGTTCGAAGTTATGCGAAGAATACATGGCGGTACTTCGAAAATTCTATCGAGCTTTGCCCCAAGTGCCGAGGCGACTGTCTTAAACGGCGTCATGCGATCCATGTTCGCAAAACCTTTGCTGCTTCAGGTCGATCTTCTAGTATCGCAATAAGGAAGCGGACAAGCTCCATTTGCTTTCGACAAAATCCGCTTTCTGGCTTATTTCCGACGATATCCCCTTGTGTTGAAAAGTGATAGAGAGGGTCACTTCCGCAATAGGGTTGGATACCGCAGTCAGCGCACATAGGCATACTTTCGGTCATGGTAGATTCAATCCATTTCACGTACTTTTCCGATGTCAGTAGGTCTTCAAAGCTATTATGCTCAACGTGTCCTAGCCGAAACTGCGTTTCTCGCATTTCAGCAAGCATTCGAGCTTCGTCGGAACCATAAACGTAGCCATCGTAGTTAAAGACCATGCAGCCAAGTCCCATACCAGCCGGGGATTGAAGGTCGACATAGCCAATTGGGAATGGAGTTAGGATTTTACGCATTAGGAAGGCGGCGTATTCTTCTCGAAACGGCGTTCCTGCTGCATTCAAGGCAAAAATGTGCTCCAAGCCACGTTTGTAAAAAACTAGCCAGTCTTCCGAAGTATAGCGTGACATGGCTCCACTCTTCACAGCGAATCCAAACGGACTCAATGCGCGTAAGAATATTGATGAAAACCCTCGCTTTACATACTCGTCTACGATCGCTTCAGGTTGCGAAAGGCTTGCTTGCGTGGTCGTCATAAGTGCGGAAATGCTAGGATTGCCAAGAGCATTTCGAGCGCGTTCTATGCCAGAGATTGCCAGTTCGTAGCTGTTATTTGTTGGGCGGGGGCGATTCGAATTATGAAGCTCACTCGGTCCATCCAGGCTCGTTGACAAGGAAATTTTGTTTCGATGGCAATAGTCAAGAATTGAGTCGTCAAGAATTGCGAGATTGGATGCAATGACAAAATCTACTTGCTTGTTATGAGTTGTATTTCGACTATTCACCTCTGATACAATCCAGTGAATCAACTCAAAATTCAACAGCGGTTCGCCTCCTTGGAATTCAACCTTAATGTGTTTGGATGGTGTCGAAAACATGATATCAATGGCAAGCGAGGCATGCTCTTGCGACATGTCAAAAGCACGGCGATCAGAGGACTGACGAGATACCTGGCAATATGGACAACTATGTTCGCACCTTAGAGTGACAACAAACAAGAATAGCCCGGTGAGTTGTTGGAGGAGACTATGACGGGTTCGAAACTGGCATGCAAGCAAATCCAACGCTACACTTGAATCCCCGTCAACCAAGAAGTGCCGGGACTTCAATTCCTCGTAGACAGAAAAATTTGGCAGGAGACGATGATTGATAAGGTCCCTGAGAACCTGATGCGTGAGCAATATGTACTGGCCGGCGAAATTGGTGACGATGTAGCGTTTGGCATCAAGTCGCAGAAACCGAAACGGAAGCAACGAATATTTCTCGCCGCATTGCTTCCGAAAACGGTCTTCGTCATCGAACGCATTCGATAGCGGTTGAAGAATCGGAAGTGACATTTAAAGCGTTACGAGTCCTTGGGCGGATGTGGCTCGCCGGCAATGTGCATAGGGTCATCTCGAAAGTCAACGGATTCTCCTGTCGAGTCAGTTATCGCAAGTCCAGAGAAGGCTTGAGCTAAGAGGATATTTCGAACTTGTAGTGTTTCCGCTGCAACGAGCTCGCGTAAATCCTGATCAACTACCTCATTTGGAAGTGATTTGGCATCGATTCGGACTGCTTTCCCCGGGTGTTTTGGTTCCAGGGTTACGACCGCTTCCCATTCAGATGATTTTGAAATGTTAGCGACATAGTCAGACGTAAATCGATAAACGGCTTTTTTTATCGACGCCAAACTGTAGATTCGCAAATCAAACGTAAAAGATGCACCCGCTGGCGTTACGGGATGTGTCATTTGGACTTCTTTTTGAGCTTGAAGTTAGGAAGTTCTGGCCCCTCCCCTGTCAGGTTTTCGAGAAGCACGGTCTCATTCCCCAAATCAATGTTCGTAACCGTCCAACCGCGAAAATCATCGAAGATATCTATTTCAATAGATTGCTCCGACTTTTCGTCAATCAAAACAGCAAAAACGCGACCATTAACATGTGTCCCGATCTTGGAAACGAAGACTCTCGCTGGAAGATCAAGGGCAATGTAGTTCGCCGGTTTCGGAGGGGGCGAAATTCTTGGGGTTGCAGTTTTGAGTTTTGGCTCTGGCCTATCAGACTGATTTCCAAGCAACCCCATTGAGGCGGAACGGGAAGTAGTATCTGAGTCTCCACGAGACCCGCGACTACTCGAAGTTTTTGGCTGAGAAGAGCCTGAAAAGCTACTTCCCGCTTGTGAAGAGTGATGGGACGAGTGTGAACGATGTGAAGAGTGAGATTTATGTCCAATGAATATCGTTTGGGAAGACTCCGAAGGCTCCAAAACGAGCATGGCTAAATTTTGTTCGCGTCGACTCCCAGCTATCGCAAGTGACGCGATCGCATTTTTTTCCATTGGGCGGAACATCGGATTGGCGTTCGCGACGTTGGATTGTCCAAATAAGGTGGCAACGAGCGACGCACCTGATCCAAATTGCAACAGACGGTCTTTCAATGACTTATCCACGATTTTGCAAATCCGATTTCTATAGGCATAGACGGAGCGTGAATTCTTAAATATAGTCGTGTCGTTGCTTATCCGTCAATCCAACGACTCAAATGTTTCGGATTTTGCTAATTGTCAGGCTGAGCTTCATACCGACCTCGCCCATAAGAGCTATACCCATGAACAACAGCAACCAGACGATTAAACGAAAACCACATCGTGTGTTGATTGCGACGATTCTCAGCTTTGGAATAGTGCCCTTCGTCTGGATTGCGATATCGCCCGTTGCACAAGGTCAGCTCGCGAATCGCGAATTGTTGCCACGCCAGTGGAAATCGAAGGACAACAAATTTTCGACTCTTGGCACCATCGTCGAGCTTGTTGAAGAGAAAGTCCGAATTCGCAAGGCTGATGGAAAGACGGCAGACGTACCCATCGCAAAACTAAGTTCAGCGGACCATAACTACATCAAGGAGACCATCAAAGTCGATCCGAAGGCCAACATTTCGATGGGTAAAGTGACAAAAATATTAGCAGATAATTCGATTGAGTTCACAGATATAGATGGTGCCGCTTTGAGTGTTCGATTGGGTGGCCTTAATTTTAGCGAGGCTTCACCATCTATCAATCAGAATCTTAGCACCTCGCTACTCGAACACTTCTGTTGGATTGAATCCACGGGCGTCAGCGGCGAGGGTTTATCTGGGGTTGTTTTCGTACATGGAACCAATGTTAATCTAGATCTTATTGCCAAGGGATTGGTTAAATACGACCCATTCACCAAACCTGACCCTCGATTTGCACGTGCCGAAAAATACGCAGATGCGAAAAAGTTGGGAGTTTGGAAGAAGTAAAAAAGGGCCGTCTAAGTCTGTACCATTTAGGCTCCAACTCAGTTGTGGCTTCGCATACTCCCTGATTACAAATGCATGACGGGCAATTAGCGAGGAGTACAGGAATTGAGTCGTTTCCAAATACTTCTTTGCTTGCTCCACAACGGCTGCCTTGGTTTTACTACGAAAGTGCCAAAGGTATAATCGTTCTTTACGGATGTATTTTCTTCTCGCCAAGTTGATCCAGTGGTATTTCCATCACTTTAGCTTCTCCATTGAGCTGACTAAAGGTTGGCATGGTTGCCTGCAGCCTCAACAGTTCAGAGTACTTTTTGAGATTGTCAGATTTAGTATCAAAACCATTCTCGCTCAGCGATGCCCAACCGCTAGGCCAAACACCACCAGAACCAACACGATAACCCACTGCGATATCGTCCGACTGCATTCCTGACTTAGATCCAGTAATCGAGAATGCCACTGTACAGGCCGTCGTATACTCGGCTCGGCTAATAGACTTAACCGAGATTCTGAGTAACGCGTGAAGCATGAAGCTAGAGTCGATAGATTTAGGAAGGCTATCCAGCCGGTAATTCGACACAACTGGATAGTTGATTGGGTCTTTTTCCGATACATCTTCTGAGGGAGACCGTTTACGTGGCTCCTGCGTAGCAAATCCTACGTCATCGGATACTAAGTGAAAGTTGATTGTCTTAAAGGTCTTTGGCTCCAGAACGCGATCGTTCTCTGGTACCATTTTGATTGCGTAATACCCTTTTGGTCCATCTGAAACACCGGGGGTGACGGCATGTAGAGAGATACCGTACAAATCATCAATGTAAGCGGTCTGTGTTCCCTCGTTAGAAAAGGTTACTTTGAGAATGAAGGGGGACTCAACAGGCGAAATCGATGCTTCTTCAATCCTAAAAGCAACACGATCCACTGGCGTAATACTCGAAAGAGCAATTCGATTAGAATCCGCCATAATTGATGTCTGCCAATACATCAGCATGACCGTTATGAATGCCGCGAATCCTCCACCTACGGCAACCGTTGTAGGAGAGAATACTAGGCTTGAAATTGCGGCCCATACTACCGCTGATTGTCGTGATGGACTGTTCGGAAAAAGCTGCTTACGTCTGATCAAACGACTGAAAATCTTAGTTGGACGATGCTCCTGCATGAGAAGTTCAACGTCAATACGTTCTAGTTCCTTCTCAATTTCTGGTATTTTGCTGCTGGCGTCCATTATGGATTGGTCCCGACGAGGCTTGAAGTAACTATCCAATCTTCGCAATTTGATGCGAAATCTTGGTCTTTACTACCTAAAGACTTTGCCAATTCCTGCCTGTTTCGCCTCTGGCCTCTCCGTTTCCCCTGTTTCTGCTGACGGAGGTGGCCCCTGGTTCTTAGTTAACAATGACAATCTCTTAGAAGAATTTTGTTTTTTTGTTAGGCGATTTTTGATGATACCACGGGGTAAAGGTCCGCCGTCTCGCTGTCGCTCTTTTCGGCTGCTGCTTCACCTGCGGCGAAGGCTCCACCTTGACTTCCCGTGAGCGTTTTCTTTTATCGCCATCGATAAAACAGTAAATCAAACAGGAGAAGCACATGACTAAAATTCTACATCCTAAACCATATGCAGTCGGAGTCGATGAGAAAACTGTCGAACTATCCGAAGAGGCGTTCGCCGTGATGTTCCGGCCAATAGCGAATCACCTTAACCCACATGCATCCTATGACTGGGGTGACGGCTTTGGAACTCTCTTTGAAACCTACGGGGAGGAACTTGCCTTTATCCGTTCTCAACAGCCCAACAACGTTTGGACGCTCCTCAGTGTAGGTGGCTGTGACTGCATTGTGAATGGATTCCACCTCGTTAACCGCGTTGGCTTTATCCTAACAGAAGTTGCAGCGCCCGGTCGAATAGAATTAGTTGTGAAGCTCGAAGAAGTGGAATAAGTGGTCCTTCGAAGTAGCCTACCATGGGATTGCCTCTAGATAACTTTTCTTTGACCACTAACGTGACCTGTGCTACAATGTAACACAGGTTATTGGAGGCCGAAGTATGCGAGAATCACTTTCCCTCACTCCCGAGCAAAGCTCGTTTGTCGATTTCTGCGTAGAGACTGGACGCTACCAATCTGCTAGCGAAGTTATTCGAGCTGGACTTAGGCTACTTGCTGATCAAGAGGCCATTCGGTTAGCAGAGATTGAGGCAGTTCGTAGCTTGATTAAAACTGGAGCGGAATCCATTGCTCGCGGGGAACTTATCGATGCAAACGAGTTTCTCTCCTCCTTAAAGGAAAAGTACGTAGCCATAGACGATTCGCAAAAGGTATCGTGAATCGGGTTCAACTATCAAACGCTGCTGCAAATGACATCCGGGAGATCGAAGCCTTTACCGTTACTCGCTTCGGGATGAACCAAGCATTGGCCTTCTTAGAAAAGATCCAAGCGTCACTAGGTGTTATCGCCTCTATGCCGGAAATCGGCAATCTTCGACCCGAACTCGATCCACCTGGCCACAGCTTTAGATACCACGCCATCTTAAAGAACTTCATCGTCGTCTACGACTAATCGTCGGGCAACATTCGGGTAGCAAGAATCCTCCATGGAGCAAGAAACCTGCTCACTGAACTCCTCCGAGATGCTGGTGCAGTGGAGGAGTAACCGCTCGAATTTGACGGCATTTCAAATCCGTGTTACTTAGTCGGTTATTACTCATCATCAAGGAGGTATCGATGAACGAAGGAACACCAAAGAAAACTACTGAAAAGCCGGTAAAAACTGTACGCCATGGGGCTGTGGCCGCAAGCATTTGGAAAAGACAAGCTCAGAACGGGCTTGAATATTTTGACTTTAGTTTGAGCAGATCTTGGAAGGCGAAGACTACGGGCAAGGAAGGGTACTCCCCAAACTTTTTTGTGGCGAATGAAGACGCGCTATCTGCCGTCGTAAGAGATGCGACTAGCTGGATTGCAAGCCAGCTAGCAGGTAGCGAACAGACTGAGCAGAAGATCTAGCCGTTGATCGTTTCCGTGACTAGGTCCCGCGTATTGCGTAAATGCTACAAGTACACTTGATAAGGAGGCTGCGACATCGGCTCGTCGCCTCTACAACGCGTGGTGCCAATATTAGTCCGCCTATGTGGTGGCAGAGTCTGCAATCGTTAGCTCATTGCTTTTGGTTTACGTGACCTCGTCGCGTGTTCATGACGCTCTTGCAATATGGGCTATTGAGTCCTTTAAATTCAACGCCGGGACTTTTCCCGTCAGCAAAAGCGTTATCTACTTGGCGGGGGATCAACCGTTGGCGCTGGCGATGCGGGTGCGCGGGGAGCTGCCGGTGCGAAGGGAGCTGCCGGTGCAGCTGGGGCGGGGGGTGGTCCTGACGCTGGAATAGAGCCAACTGGAAAGTAGATTATGATGGTGCTTGGACGAAGTACTGAAAGATAATATGGATCAATTGCTGTGAAGTACTTTGGCTCATCTTCCCTAGCAAGTACGTAGGTTGGCTCTTGCAGCCTAGCTGCGAGTGTGGTTGCATCGATTGATTTACCTGTTAAATCCCAAGCGCTGATCTTATCCATTGCTACTTTGAATGTTTTAGAACCTGCTGGACTGCGTACCATAAAAGATCTTGTCTCTTTTACTGTTACTGGATCATAAAGGGTAACGTTTACTGTTCGCGTTTTGTCTCCATCTTTGATTTGTCGCTGTTCCGTACGTGGTTGCATCACCGTTATCTCTACTACCTTTGTTTGCTCTACGTAATCCAACTGTGGCTGGGCAAATTGGACTGTTTTTTTGTCGGCACTGATTTTTGCGATGCTTACACTCCCAAGATCAAATGTGTCTGGGGAAGTTTTCGGCAGCCAGCTGGGCCTTTGAGCACCCTCTTGTGCGTAGCTTGAATACGAGACAAGGCATGCGATCGTAAGTACTAGGCGGCTGAACATAGTTGTCTCCAAGGTTGCGTAGCGGTTTCTTTGAAAGGGAATCAGCCCGCAATTGTAATGCCTCAGGCATGACCCTGTTGCTTTGCTATGAAATTTTCTATTTTCCCATCGGTGACACACGAATACCGTGCCATCGTTCCGTTTCTCCACGAAATGACCCTCTGGAAAAATGATTACCGGGTAATCATTTTTCTGATTTATTTACTCGGGATTACAATCCGTGACCTTGTCTCGTTTACTTAGGCGCTCTCAATTAAGACGAATCGGGAGTAGGGGGATGTTAATCAGAACTTGGGGTTCTACACCTAGACTCGACAAGCAACTTCGACTGTGACGGGCTTAAATCCTTGCTCCAAAGCGGAGTCCGTCTAGACCATTTTTGAATACAAACACCACCTCGGGTATTAGCTCCACAATTCGAGCTATGCGCCGGACGCGCGACGGTCATCATAGAGATGCAGTTTTGGTCGAGCGTTTGGGAGTAGGGGCTTTAAATGCCGTGTCTCCCCTGGCGCGCGCATTCGTTTTGACCACTTATACCAAGTGGTCTGACCTCCTCCTCCAGCTTCAGCAAACGCCAAAACGCGTTCTGCCTCAGTTTTGTATCGAGCATCACCACGAATCTTTGCGACCATTAACGCTTTCTCAGAAACGATGTCGGATAGCAAAACCTTTACCCAATCCATCCCGCACTCTTTTAGCTCTTTTGCCCGAACGTAATTCCGCATCGATGGACTGGGGATTAAATGCAAATGATCTGCGAACCAATCGTAGATGACTTGGTCATCGAACCAATGAGCTACTGCAAAGTGAATTTCGTCCGGAGTTGGTTCGAAGAAGACAAGATGGCCGCGATCTTGTACGGCCGATACGTTCGCATCAAGCGTCTTCCACTCGTTTGCAATGATCAATACACGACTTTTCGTTTCAAACTCCCGTGGCGTTCCATCGGCGGTTAGTGACGCTGCGTTTGAATGCCACGCAACCCTTTTGATTGGATCTGTTTGGCAAACACACTTTAATAGCCGTACGGCTGCACGATCAGAATAGAGGCTATCGACGTCATCGATAATGACCGGCTGATCTATGTGCCGGTACAGAGCTTGGTATATTCCAAAACTCGTCGCATTCCCTTCGAGCCAACACGCGTCTTTGCCAACGGCTTCTTTCGCTGTTTGGCTTTTTGCAACACCAGCTGGGCCAACCAAAATAACGAGGTTGAGTTTGCCCTCTGCAAATGATTTTACGAACGAACGAAGCTCATGGTATTTCGTAATCGTAATCGAGTGTTTGGGTTTGTATATGCGATCCGTCATCGGCCTTACCTTATCTCAACGAATGTTCCTAAATCCACGATCACCAAACATGCAATGCAAGCAAAGTAGGGGATGGGGGACCGAAACGTGTATTTCAAAAACGGGTGAAAACGCGGAAAAGTTTTCGCCATTCCACCCGTTTCCCCAGTATACCACCCTTATACTTTTGATGGAAACACCTACAAAAGCTTGGGTCACGCTGCTTTTTGCATTTCATTTCGGAGTCGCACCACCAACTCCTCGATTGCGCCGAGAATTTCCTCTTGGCTTCCCCCCCGTCCTTTGAGGGTCACGACGATCGTAGCCTTCGTGGTCTTAAACGTCTTCTCCTTGACCAACGACTTTGTGTCCTTGGTTGTCCTCTTTTTCTTACCCAATGAAGCCCGCGTTTTTCGTTCACTAACGAGACTAATCACCTCATCGCGGTTAAGCTTGCTTGCGACGATTTCGCCCGCAAGCTCGATCTGTTCTTCGTGATTCTTAATCTGTGCAAGGTGGTAACCTGACGCTCCCGATATCTCACCACTTGCAACCTGCTCTTGAATCGACTCATCGAGCGAGAACAAGGACATGCGTTGAGACACAAGTGGCTGACTTAAGCATAGGGCTTCGGACAACTCATACGTCGTCCAAGTGTTTAAGGCCATCAACTCCTTAAACGCTCTTGCTTGCTCCATCGGTGTTAGATCCTCCCGAAGGCAATTCTCGGTTAACTGCCTTTGCTTCTTTTCGCTTTCGGTCAGTTCGCCTTCACGGAAGATACAGGGGATGCTCTCAATCCCACCGAGTTTTGCCGCACGGTAACGCCTCTCACCATGCATGATAACATGCTTACCGAGCTGTTCATCCCAGCGAACTTCAATCGGTTGCAGCATTCCAAATCGCTTTAGGCTCTTTGACAAATTCTCGATTGCTGTTTGGTTAAATTCCGTTCGCACTTGTTCAGGATCAGGAACAATATTTTCAAGCAACATGTAACCTGCTTCTCGCATTCTTGACCGACCAGCTTGTCGATCTTCTTTTGTTTGAATTGGATTGTCGACCAGGCCTAAGTGACTTGAGTCACGAACCCCAATTGATGCCGCTAGGGCACCGCCAAGCTTCTTATGAAGAAATGCTTCCTTATTCATATTGTGATCTCCTTATCCTACTTTTCGAATTGGTTCAGTAACTACATCTTGGTTTGGTGTACTTCGGTTACCCATGTAGAGGAAACGTGGTGACCTGCTTTTAACTTCTTCCACTCGCATTAAGACCTCGGTGGCTAAATCTCGCATCGCTTGCGCTTGCTTTGATTTCTTTTTGTAGACTCCTACCGGCAAGTGGTGGCTTACCGCTTCTGGATATTGGGTCGCATCCATCACCATGTTTTCGAAAACGTCCTCGCCGTAGAAGTTTCGAAGTATGGTCTCAAACGTTCGGTGCAGGGAACGCCGGGCGACTTTCGTTAAGAGGTAACCCAAGAGTCTAAGCTTTGGATTTGGACCTGCGACAACTTGATCTACACAACGTTGAATGTAGACGATACCCTGTGCTCCATAGTCTTCCGGTTGGAACGGAACCATCAAGTGCGTTGATGCGAGCAACGCATTCCATGACAGCAGATTCAGTGATGGCCTGCAATCGATAAGCACTATGTCGTAGTCGCCTTCGATTTCACCAAGAAAATTTCGCAAGGAGAACTGGTATTCGCCATGAGTTGACGCTTGAGGATAGTCGTAGTCATTTAAATGCCACGACCCAGGTACGATATCGACACCTTCTATGTGCGTTTTTTGGACAAGTGTCTTTGGGTCTGGATCTTGGTCATCACTGAAGACCGCAGCTATAGTGACGCTTGGATGCAGCGATTCAGTTTCGGCAGATCCAAAGATCCCTTGCGTCAGGTTCGCCTGTGGGTCCATGTCCACTAGGAGGACTCGTTTCCCAAGTTCTACAAACGGCGTCGTTAAGTGCATGCACGTTGAAGTCTTTCCAACGCCTCCTTTTTGGTTGATCATCGCGATCACATTTGGCTTCATTCGGAGTTCTCCTCGTATGTTTTTGGACTTGAGATCGGTTGCGGAAATCCCAGTCCAAGTATTGTTTGTTGTACTGCTCAGGAAAAATGATTACCGGGTAATCATTAATTCCCGATCGATTTACTCTTAAAAATGATTACCCGGTAATCATCGCCCTGGTCAACCACGTATCGGAAAGCTAGCACCCAGATCTTTAGCTAAAGATTACCGGGTAATATTTCCCGACGTGGTCGCTATGATTATCGGGTAATCATCCGCCACGGCGTACTACTTGCCACAGTCGGTGCACTCGCGCAAGAAGAATCCTGCTCACTCGGGCAAAAGAGACTTAGACGTCGGTACGCTATCAGTGACATGGTCCCGCAAACGGTCGTGGACGAGTCGGCCGTCAATTCCGGCGAACTTGGAAATAGCTACCGGAACCGATCCCGTCTTCTGCCGGTTCTCGCAAATAGGTACTTCTTGGCGACAGGTTTCTACTTAGTCTAGGCCAACTGACAATGCTAATTCACGCGCCAAATGCGGACACATGACCAGAATATTGATTAACCCCAATTCAAGTGCTCTAAGCACTACTTTTTGGCGAACCGAACCATGGACTACACAAACCACCCCCGGAATCGAGGAGTCCTTTCCAGCTTTCTCGGAAATGGTTGCTATGTCTGGAAGTTACAGCTTGAATTCTGGTGAAACGCTCACCGCAGTCCAAATTGCATTTTTCGATGTGAATCACAGGTTAGCCTCTGGAGGAAACGCTACAGTCGATAAAGTGCGACGCACCTGGAGCGCAAGCGTTGGCGATTTTCGAACGGCGTATTATCGAGTCGTGTTTTACTTCAAAGACGCCAGGGGAGTGAACCGAAACGTCTATGGAACTACGTATACTTGGTAGCTCGCTTTCGCCTAGATTTTGTCCAAAAGGGTTCGTTCTTGCTTTTTCGATTTGCTTTTGTTCATAGGGTCCGGACAAATAACGAAAAAAGCCCAGCGGCAAAGTTGCTACTGGGCTTTTTTACTTCAACCTTAGAATTCGCTAATCAGTAAGTACTTTGGTTTGTCCAACTAAAAGAGTCTTATTCTCTTCTATCCAAAGGTTTACTTTTCGAATGAGCAACAACAACGAAGGTAAATCGCTCGAATCCAAAGTCGTCCAATAGTTCCCGAAATCGTCAATTGCGCGGCGTACGTCAAAGATGAACGTCTTCGCTTGCGACTCGTTCTTTAGCCGCTCAGTCTTAACCCAAATCATAGATCGCAATTTCCCTTCGGTTATCTTATGGACAAGCTTAACTGGCACGCCTCCGAGATCGACAGACAGGTCTAAATGTTTACTCACGAATACAACCCTCAAAAAAACCGTTGCTAGAGTAGGCGAAATGCTTCTCTTTCGGACACTTTGGCGTCTCCGAAAAAGACCAGTCGTCGCGAATGAAAGATCCCACAACTAAAACAAAAAAGCAAATGCCCGTTCAAAAACCGAGTATTAGTGGTCAACAATCAAAGCAGTATGGAGCCAAATCGTTCCACTAATAAAAGCCAATGGAACCAGTCGAATACTCACTTTTGGAATGACTCCTAGGTTGCCAAACCAATGTGCACTCTTTTTGGCAAAGACATACAGACCGATAAGTAAGAAAAGAGCAGATAGTACTGTCCAAAAGCCCCACCAAGAATTCGATGTCTTTATCGCCGTAAGCAGCATGGACGTAACAAACCGACACCCCGTTATCAGCCCGACAATCCATACCGACAAGAACTCCGCGACATCCTCGAGATCCTCTCTGGAATTCTTCCCGGCCGCGTACACCCTTGGCAACAATTCCGTTCCGAAAAGGGTCAATACCGCGAAACAGATCTCAGGCAAATCTACAATTACAGCATCAAGCAATTTCATCTAAAACCTGCACGCTATTTTCGCCGCTACCACACATTCCTTGATATGTACTCTCGGCGTCGACGCGCGTTTAGATAATCTCAAGTTTGCTCCTATTTCCGGCGCCATCAGTCTGGCTAGAAGGACTACGTCGGACGACGTTGTAGTTCCAGAATTCATAATACGAGCATTGAATGGACAGTAATTAGGTTCCGTCACAAAAAAGCCGCTTGTTGCGGGAGGAAGCAATTCGTCACAAAATACGATGTCCTTCGAACCATCCGTAAACACAAAAGGAACTTGTGGCTCAATTGTTAGTTCGGCAATAATCCTCAACGCCTTTTTTTCTTTCGATCGAATCAAGAACACGACATCTCCCTTAACCCTATCACAATCGAGTGACTTCCCCAAACCTAATGGAACACTCCCGCCATCCTGCGTCGCTAAGCAAAAAATAGATTCAACTTCAGGTTGTCCGTCGCTCTTTGATGTACGAATACTCGAAATACCCCTTTTGCATTCCCTATTTAGTGCTTTCCATGAAGCATTTAGGTCACGGCTGTTATATGGCATTCCTTTCTCCTTTCATATTGGTGATGGCGCAATCTGAAACATAGTCGATGAATTGCGCGTTCCAACACCAGCAATGTGTGTCTCTCAACAAGGGCAGCAGCAAACGATTCGTACCGATTTCAGAATTCACCGTCACGTGGACCATGGACCCAGCTGACTTTGTATTTACTGGTACGTCAATGCTACAATCACCCAACTCTGTTTCGAAGAAAATCTTGTCCGGCAGAATAATAAAATCACCCTCACGTTGGATGAGGTCATTATTGGAAATTCTATCCTCGGAAGGTAAGACCAAAATCGTCTTCTTGTTGGGTTTTCCCCTGAATTGGGTTTTTTCCATTTCACGATCTCTTGGGATTACTCCGAAATTCAGAACAACTTCTCCGCGTATGTCCTTCAAAGAAGCTATGATCTTGTTTAATGTGTCGACCAAGGACTTGAGCGAAGCTCGATGTTCCCATTCACACGTTTGTAGCGTTTCCTTCTCCCAAACGCACGATTCCCAAAGTTTTTCGTCATACCATGTCAAACGACACACCTGACACGGAAAATGAGTGCCAACCGTTTCGTTATCTACGTTAATCCCAAAATTGCTCATCCAATTTTCTTTGTCTGCTACCAGCTCGTTGTCAACTGCTGATGAGAGCGGATGAGAACACATTGCTTCTCTAAACAGTTTATTCCGAGGGTTATCTTCCTGCGCTAACCCAAGCCATTGAAGAGAGCTTTCGGCAATTGCACCCCTTGAAAGTTCCGTGCGCATGTTAAAATACCAGGCACCAAAAGTGCTGGCCAATAAATCATTTACTAATTGAGCCTCTTGCTGGGTAACTGGCACAGCTTTCTCGTATTCTGATTCTTCCCATTCGCGTCGCGACAACATTCGAAAATCCTGCTTAGCAGCACTCAGGGCCTTACTAGCATCTCTATATCTCCTTCTCATTGAGGCGTAGACGACCGCAACCGATACCGTCGTGACAAAGAATGGCACTCTGCTATGTTCAGAACGGTGACAGGGAACTTGTTGTGTCCTGAGAAGACGCTCCAATACTTCATCTTGGCCATAGTCCTCGCCATTTAGTTTCAGTATCGGACGAGTCTCTGTAACCAATCTTGGTTGGAAGGTGGGGTCCGACGACATATCTTGATAAATTGCTAGCATCGCTACAACGTTTTCTGCGTCTCGCAAATTCCCTCTTTTTCCTCTTTTTGAATCGGGCCCAGACTGGGCGGAAATTGCACCCGCTACATCCGCCACTAGGTTTTCCATCGACCTATACTTGGCTTCCCAGCCGGGAAAGAAGTCATCGAGACTTTGCAAGCGGTTAGATGCAAACAACTTCTGCATTTTCCGGAAACCACTTCCAAGAGATTGGAAATACTTCACTGCTTTGAGAAATTTCTCAGGCTCACTAACATCCAAGTCTATGTTGGGATCATCAGAGATAATCTTCTTGTACGAACCAAACAAATCCTCGATTTGACCGCGAAATTCGTCTATGTTTGGCACTTTACCTTTCGCATTTTCCCTTATCTTTTCGAACAACTCCACAAGTGGAAAGTACTTCCCAGCAAATGCAACCAGCTCCTTGATCGTTCCGGGTGGTAGGACTAGATGACAATTTGACTGTTGAATCAGATACGCTGCCAATCTTGGCTGAACTCTCGATAGCAATTTCTGAAGTTGAGGAAAAAGAAAACTGTGTAAAATCTCGAAATCAAGTGCAAATACTGGAACATATCCTAACTTTTCCTTTGCGAGAAGCGCACTCACGTCCGATTCCCGTGCTTGTACCTCTCGTACTACCAATCCCAATTCCCGAATAAACAGTGGACTTCTGGTCGGATTCATTGGGCTAAATCTCAGTGGGACATCAATAGGCATGTTTTGTCTCCTCCAAACTTGTCACGAGGTTCCTTATTGTTTCGTGTGCCGTGGTCGAACATTTACCAGAAATTGCAAACGCCAATGTTCCTATGATTCGTTTGTGGATACCCAATTGTGTTTTCCAGACCGTTCCGTTCCCAAATTCCTTGGAGATTGCGATAATCTTTTTCGTTACTGCTTGTTGGTACATCTTCGAATTAAGGAGTGCTCCTCCGCTCAAAATAATCGTTGGATCGGACAGGTCTAAGATTTCTCGCTTTTTGCAATTTGCAAAACCTGCTTTCAAGGTAACGTAAAACTCTGCGATGCCCTCTTCCATTATCCCAACAGCATCTTCTTCCCCTGTCTGCGCGAGTCTATCTACAATAGTACATAAGTCGCTTATCTTCGCTCTCCAATAATCTGACTCTCGAACGGAAAAATACCATGGAACTATTTGATCCAAACTACGTAGCTGAAGTTCCTCCAAGACCGCGTCTCTCAACGGCGAAGAAATTATTTCACGACCATCACAGTGCTTCAATAGTTTGCCAAGGACAAGACGACCTATGTAGAATCCGCTTCCGCAGTCGTCTAGCTCACTGCCCCAGCCACCGACATTTAGGTACTGCGCTTTCGAATTCTTCGCAAAAAAGTTCGTCCCCGTTCCTACCGAAATGACTATTCCTTCATCAAATCCGTGCGATGGCAGATCTGTCCAAACGTCTTCGCAAATCACGATTGACGATTGGCGAAACTGTCCTTCCACCATTCGTTTAACTGCATACTGATCAAGAGGCTGAAATACACCTGACATCGCAATGCAAAGTCCTTTCGTCCTCTTTTCGAGCAATGATCTTAGAGCTGGATCAACCTTGAGTACTAGATCACGAATAGCATTTTCAAGGTTAGGACGAAGATCGTGATTAACTCTATATGCCAACGGGCCAGTGTTATGAACTGCAATTATCTGACCACCAGCAGTAGCGACTGCGAGTGTGGAGTGACGCGTTGAACCGTGTATCCCGACGTAGAAACCGTCTTCCACCGTTTAGAACCTCAGGTTGCTTCTCAATGGTTGTAAATATTGAATAAATAAACCAGTCTATTAAAGTAACTACCAGATAGAAACTTTGCAACACCAAATGCTCCCTTTTTGTTGGGTGCTGTACGCGGATTGACCCGACTAACGAACGTTGTTTCAATGCTCATACATTCAACACAGTCCCTGACTTTCGCGAGATGTCAATAATGACCGGCTCAGTTCAATTGACACAGTCCGAGCGTTTAAAGCGGTTTGTGAGCTCAGAAGATCACTTTGACGCCGACAGTTTTGAAATAGCCAAATTCTCAAAACCCGTAATAGAAGTGCCGTTTGCAAGAGTTCGCTACGAGCAGTTTCGAAACAACCTGTTAGAGGAGATGGTTGCTATTCGGGCGGACCTTGAAAAAAGCGCCGATGAAACCGCCCGCAAAGAAGCCCAAATGTGGCTCCAATATCCCAACCTAAGCGAGAAGAGAGCGGCAAAAGCTAGAGTGATACTTGAATCCGAGGATGTGTTTGACGCTTGTCCCGACCTGTACGATGTCTGGGACCGGATTGAGCAGTTGCTAATGAAGACTGCGCTGCAATTGGAAGCGGAACGCACAAAACCGTTCGAACACCTTATTGAATTCGTCGAATCAATTCTTATTGCTGATACCAATTTAGCAGCCGCAGAGTATCCGCAACCAAGCGAGGGATTGGTGGAGATGGGTGACGAACAACTTCGGCGATTCCTTAACGTTTCACAAGCAGTGCACACAGTTAACCAAATCATCGCAGTTGAAGAAATGCATTCGAACTCTATGGGGAGCGAAGTCGAGGAGCTAACGAAAGGAGCCGTGCAAAGCAAAGACACTGTGGATTTATGGGAGGCTTTGGCGTGGTTTCGTGAAAACATGGTGAATCGCAATGAATGTATTCGTTTAATGAGTCGGGAAGCTGAATCGATAATGCACTTACTCTTGGAAATGGCGTTAATCGAACAATTCTTGACAATTCGCAAAGAATTATCGATCCAAGAATGACATGCACCTTCCCCGCGCATTGGTGGATGCATCCATTGAGAGTGTTCTGGTCTTGGCCGAAAAATACTGCACGTCTATACACGTCTAAACAACGTCAAGTCATCGTCGCACATTTCGTTGATTGCAAGCCTCAGATTGAAATTGCAAAGGACTTTGGCATCAGCCAACAGGCTATTAGCAAAACGATTAAAAATGGCCTTTCGCTAATTCGAAAAGGGCTCGCCCGCGATGAAAAGTTTCTCGCAACTAATCAAAACAGCTGGAGCTCATAGCCATGGAAGTAATTTCGATTAGCGGCCTTATTATCATCGCGGCCATTATTTCCCTTGCTGCATTCGGGATTTGGCGAGGGTTTGGTATCAGCTTCAAAGGCTTGGGCATCGAACTTCGTGTGGAAAGGTCAAAATAACTTGAAAAATGAACCGTTAGTTCTAACCAACTTCCAAACCCTGGGTCTCTACACTGGTTGGCATTTGCTTCGTGACCACGTCACGTATTAAATAAACGACAAAGCTGTACTTCTTAAGTTCCTTAGCTTCGCAATTGTTCTGTCCAAAGTATTGGGAAAAGGAATTTCCTCGGTAAATCGGCCGGTTCGCCATCTGATTTACATTACTCGTATCCCAAGCACTGGAAAACCAAAAACGAATTCTTCCTTGGTCGCATAAGTTCCCTCTGCGCCAAGTTCAAATTCATTTTTTATAGTTTTAGAAACCGGATACGAAACCAGGATTTCGTCACTGTCTTTTCCTGCTGCAGATTCAAGCGGTTGACCAAGAACAACCAAGTCACCAAAGACATTGAACTCGATTTTGGTCCCACTTCGCAGGTAGCCCGCTTGCACATGAGCCATGTGAATACCAATACCCAGCTTTAGCGGATAAGCTTGTTTTGATGCGTTCGACGCCATAAACACCTGCCAGATCAACCACGAATGCCTCTCCTCGCATCCACATTACGACATCGTCATCCCGATACATGTAATCCTGCGAATCAAAATATCCCGCTTCCTTCTGCGCCAACGCACGCCGAACGAAATCACAGACGACTTTTCGGTCTTCTCTACTTAGCAGAAGTTAACTCGTCTTTAGTCTAGCCTCAAATACTACTTTCACTTGCTCGTACTCACTTGATAAAAAGTACTGTCGGCGAAATCCATCTTGCGGGCCAGCAAGTTCTTGGACCAATGACCTCCAAGCATCCTCTCCAATTTTTGTCCGATAGGCTTTGACCAGCTCCTCTTGACGCTTAAATTCCTGTCGATCAGCGGCAAGCTTCGCATCCTCGAGCTGTTTTGTTTTTTGCTTTTCAGCAGTCTTCTTTTTCCGTGCGGCCTCTTCCTGCTCGACCGCTTCCCTCGGCTTAAAGCCTTCGGGTGCAGCGTAAGCTCCTAAAATCGCCGTCCTCAAATAGCCGCCGCCGCTCTTTGCAGGCTTCCAACCTTGCTTTATTTGAAAGTCAAAATACTGGATTTGAAGTCCACACTCGTCCGGTTTTGCTGAAACCAATTCGATTGCTTGAAATCGGTTTACTCCGCGTCGAACTAGCTCCGTTACGGGCGGTGAATCCAGCTCCGACTCGTTCCTAATTCCCCCGTCTACTTTGCCGTTAAGGTCTTTCCATTCTTCTCGCTTTATAGGAGTTGGTGGAACAAGTGCGCTCAATTGCTTTTCTGCCGTTGATCGTACAAATGATACTTGGAAGACCCCTTTTGACTGCTTTTCGACGGTACTCTTTCCGGTAGCCAAGAACCCTGCCTCTTCAAGCTCAAGAATCCCTTCACGCAATTTCTGGTTGTACTTTGACGATCGTTGCCCTGCTTGGAGCCCAAGCTTGTTAACCGCAAATTCCTCAACTTCAAACTCCCAAGTTCGCCTGTGAAAAAACCTTTTGTCCAAAAATCGGTACATCCTTTTTGCAATCGGCGAGGACAGGGATCGGTAAAACACCCAGTCAAATGGTTTCGTGTTTTGCTTCTGAACGCTTTCTACTACCACGTCGTTCCACTTAAAAACCTGCTCCTGGTCGGGCTCGAAATCGCGACTCTTGGTTAGCTTCACATTGTCTAAAAAGTGGAACGTTTCAGAGCACCACCGATTGCCTGACCGCCATGCGTTTTGAAACTTGACGGTCGTTCCACACCACCTATCTAACGCTAGCCTAAGTCGGTCGTGAACACCCCCGAATTTCGATATCGCTAACAGCTCAATTATTTGGTAGAGCGAGAAACGAACCGTCCGGTCTTGGAACCGATTTTGACTTTGAGTGAGAACCATCAGGGCCAAAAGTACATCCATGTCAAAGTGCGTTGGCAATCCAAAGGCGTCCCCAGCGGTAACAAGCACTTCCCGAGAGATCCAATCGTTTGCTTCGCGGTCGAAAAGCCGATCAGAAAAGGAAATGGTTTTTAGCGATGACGGCGGGCGATTGCAAAGCATTGCTATTGGGAACTCAACTAGGTTGAGTTCTTCAAGTGCAACTGCATCATGCTTTCCTTTGCTAGCGACTCCCGCCATATCCTTAAAACTCCATCCAAAGAAATCAGCAGCTCCCTTGCTGTTGTTTCTTTATTTCCTTATTTATATTGTATTAGGCTCCCAAAAAACCTTGGAAAACCAACACCTTGCGAGTGTTTTGGTACCCCAAACTCTCCTAAAAGTTCGAAAACGGTACCTCAAACTCTCCCATTCGGTACCTCAAACTCTCCTAATCGGTACCTCAAACTCACCCATCCTCAAGGGGTGGCCAATGGCACCCTTTGGAATAAGACTCCTCAAGCAAAAATTATGGGATTAAATCACCCAGTGCTAAAACGAACGGCAGGTAGAAGCCGAAAGCTAGTTCCTCTCAAAGCACTGCTTGTGAGGGGCTGAACTATCGGTAGCTCTCAAAAAAGATGTTGACAGAACTAGGTCATCGAGCTTAATGTAGAAGCGTGCAAAAAAAACTTCTAGTTCGATGGCCAGCTGCCAAGCATCGCCTGAAAACTAAAACGAGAGCCGACCTTGCAGGGTCGGTTTTTTCGTTTCTTCACCGAACCAAGATTGCAGTCCATGGATCGGTTAACTTTAAGTTTGTTAAAGCAGCGTTAAGTTACCCTGTCCAGTCAGGTTTAGCAACATCTTTTCCACAAACGCTAGCGTTAACCCAAACTCCATTAACGGCAAAGGTAAAACCATTAGATTGCTATCGTTCTTTTGTCCGAACGCACTTGTCCAAAAAAAGCTTCGCTGGTATCGCTTCGCGAGTTCCGCGTGATCTACTAAGTTCCATGACTCCGAAGTTCTTTAACACATCGTCGAAGGGAGGCCTCTGATATGGTGCGACGTTTGGCCGTGAGGCGACTTCTCAAGGCCTGCGGACTTTCCTGCGGCTTGTACTTCGAATTTGGCATACGCGGGAAATATCGCCGCCTGAATGGCGGCGGCGCAAGCCGCTTCGGGAGCGGCTGTGCTTAACTGGGCATCGGCGTAGTAATCGTAGTTTCTAGTTCTATTGCCGCCGATGCCCAGGGGTGAGCAAAATGCTCACCCCCCATTTATGGCTGTCGCCAAAAAGGGTCCCCCCTCGGCCTGAACGGCCGAGAGGTTGGGTGCATTGGGATGCACCCAACCTTGGGATCGCAAGGTAGCGATCCCCCCATGGCCCAGCTAGGGCTGGTCCATGGGTCCCCCTGGCG
>JAYTVL010000119.1:0-7334 GCA_043744075.1 Pirellula sp.
TGCTGATGACCGGCGATAACGATGCCGTCGGAACGTTCAGCTTTCGCATGCTAGAGCCGACATTCGTGTCGCAGTCGCTGACGATTGGTACGACCATCAATGACGCCTTGACCAACCCAGGCGATCGGAAAGAATATACATTCTCCGTCAGCATCGGACAGAGGATATTCTACGATGCCTTACAAAACGATTTCGCCGGTGGCCAGCGAGCACAACTCATCACACCCAGCGGCGCGATACTATTTAACCGTAACCAGGACGACAATAACGGTCCGTTCACGCTCCGTGAAGCCGGCACCTACCGATTGCTGATGACAGGCGATAACGATGTCGTCGGAACGTTTAGCTTTCGCATGCTCGAAGCGGGGGTCGCCCCGGTGGCTTCGCTCGAAACGATTGTCAATGGCACGCTTACAACTCGACTGGGTTCTGAATTTTTCCGAATCCAGGGCGTAGCAGACGAACGATTGTTCTTCGACTCGCTGCAAGCTGCCAACATCATCTGGTCCCTGTATGGGGTAGACAACATTTTCGTGGCCGGAAACGGTAGCTTCAGCGATTTCGAAACGACATTAACTCAGAATGCGACCAATGTTTTGGAACTGCGCAGCAATAGTCTCACCGTCGATGTGCCATATCAGTTCCGGATCGGAACGCCGACGACGCCGACAGTGGCGATGCTGCTCAATTCTGTAGTCACTGGCATGATCGCCGAGCCTGGCGAAACGGATGTCTTTACCTTCGCTGGCGCCCTCGGCCAGAAGTTTTTCTATGACAGCCAGCAAAACGATTTTGCCCCGATCAATGTCCGCATCGTCAGTCCCAGTGGCGCGACGGTGCTAAACAAGAACAGCGACGACGAGAACGGTCCGACTTTTATGCTGCTTGAAACGGGTACCTACCAGTTGATCGTCAAAGCCAATGGCGATCTAACAGGTTCATATCGTTTCAGGCTGGTCAATGCGACCACAGCTCCTGCCGTAACGCTCGGCACGCCCGTGACAGGCACGCTGAATCCAGGCTTGGCTTCGGATATCTTCCGCCTTGATGGAGTTGCTGGCCAACGCATCCGATTCGATTTCACGACGACCGTCGGCTATGTCTGGGAGCTGGACGGCCCCAGCGATTTCCGCATCAACAGCAACACAGCGCCCGGGTTGAATCTTCCGGTTTCGCTCCCCAGCAGCGGCACTTACGGCCTCTCGATTCGCGGAACCGATCTCGCGGCGCCGCATGACTATGGATTCACGGTAATCGACATCAGCGATGCTCCCGTCGCGACCAGCGGATTGCCGATCGCCGATTTAGGCAATCTTACGCCGTTACAGCAGAAGACCTTCACTTTCACCGCAAGTGCCGGCACGCGGGTGATGTTCGATTCACTCGACGCTGACAACGACAGCGCTTCGGTAGAACTACGCGACCCGGCAAACAATCTAGTTGCTTCTCAATCGGCCAGCAATGATTTCGCACCGGTGACGCTGTCGCGTTCCGGCATTTACTCCGTCAAGGTTATCAACTCCAACGGAGCGGTCGCGGCCGATTATAACTTCCGGCTCATTGATCTCGCGGCTGCTCCGGTCGTGTTGGTCAACTCGACCATCAGTGAAACCCTTTCGGCTCCTTTCGAAACGGATCTTTTTTCGTTCAACGCGACAGCCGGCCAAAAGTTGTATTTCGATGCCCGCGAAACCAATCTTGGCACGATGCGACAGCAGCTGATCGGACCCGATGGCCAGACGATTTACGATACGACAACGGACATTGGTGTTGGCCCTTTCACCATCTCAACTTCAGGCCGTTACGCTCTGCTTATCGGCGGCACCGAAACTGTGGCTGGCAATTACAGCTTCCGCCTCTTTGACGCCGTAGCCGCGCCGACCATCGCCTTCAACACGCTGATTACCGACGCCACCATTCAAGGCGTTGAGGCCGACGTCTTCCGTTTCACTGGCCAGGCGAATCAGCTCGTCTCGATCGTCACCACCTCGCCCGTCTTCAACTCGCGAGCCCGCTTATATGACTCGGCCAATCAATTGCTGGCAACGATCGTCGTCGGCCAGAGTCAAAGCGTGACTCTCCTGAACACGAGCGAATACGTGCTCGTCATCGATGCTAATGCCACGTTCACGCAGTCGTACACATTGCTCATCAATGATACGGTGATCAACACCTCGAATATCACACCGAGGACGCTGCCATCCACGGCTCCTGGTCGGACCGACTACACGTACGACCCTGCTTTCAGCCAAGAAACCAGTATGACCGACGCGCTCGGTCGAAAAACGCTCAATGCGATCGATCCAGCCAACGGCAATATGCTGTCAATGACACAGGTCATCGGTGCCGTAGGTGGTGGCGATGACTTGGTAACGACTTACACCTACACGACTCACGGCCTCGTCGACAAGATTACCGATCCCCTCGGCCATATCACCGACTTCGACTATGACGCGCTCGATCGACCAATCCAAATTACCTTTGCCCTGGGAACTCTTGAACAAGGCATTAAGCAATACGTATACGATCTGGCCGGCAATATGACAGCGAAAATCGACGAAAACAATGACCGCACCGAGTACCAATACGATCTCCTCAACCGCCTGACGAAGATTACCGAACCCGATCCAGATAGCGTTGGCGCTCTGGTATCACCGGTCACGCATTTCGTTTATGACGCTGACGGCAACCAGACGCAGGTAACCGACGCACGTAACAACTTATGGAAGTATCAATACGACGCGCGCGAGCGGCTCGTCAAGGCAATCGACCCAGTCAACTCTGAAACCCGCTACATATATGATGCTGCAGGCAATGTGGTATCGACGTCCGATGAATTGAATCAAGTTACGAATTACATCTATGACAACCGCAATCGCGTCATTCGTTCGACGGATCCAGCAGGCAACGTCACGCGGCGGAACTACGACGCGGACAACAACGTCACCTCGATCACCGATCCGGTCGGCAATGTCACTCACTTTCAATACGACGCCCGCAGTCGCGTCGTCCGTCGCACCGACCCGCTCGGCCAGGTGATGAGCTACGAATGGGACGCGGTCGACAATCTGATCGCGATGACCGACCGCAATGGCCGTCGCACCGAATACCAATACGACGACGTCAATCGTCGCACGAGCGAAACCTGGATCGGCGCGGGCAACACGATCGCTTATGTTTACGACAAAGCGAGCAACTTGCTATCGGCAATGGATACGTTCAGCGGTCAAACGATGACGTATGACGCCCGCAATCGCGTGCGTACCGTCGACAATGTCGGAACGCCCGGAGTGCCCAATGTCGTGTTGACCTATACGTACGATGCAGCGAGCAATCGATTGTCGACTGCTGACAAGATCAGCGGAGCTGCAGGTGGATTGAATGCGTATACTTACGACGCTTTGGATCGAATCATCCGCATTGCGCAGACCGGGGCAAATGTGTCAGACAAGCGAGTCGACCTGAGCTACAATTCGCTCGGTCAATTCAGTTCAATCCAGCGATTTAAAGATCTCGCCGGATCGCAACTAGTCGTCAGCTCGAACTATACGTACGATTCTTTGAATCGATTGACTGGCCTACACCACCGCAATGTTGCCAACAAGGACGTGTCGTTTTTCGATTTCGTTTACGATACCCATCGCCGCATCACGCAGATCACCGACGTTGACGGTGCGACCAACTACAGCTACGACACTCGTGACGAGCTGAGGGCTGCTAACCATGCCGACGCAGCCAATCCCGATGAGACTTACGGCTACGATGCCAATGGCAATCGCCAATCATCGAGTCGCCACAGCAACGGTTACATCACCGGTCCAAACAACCGCCTTCTCTCGGACGGTATCTACAACTATGCCTATGACAACGAAGGTAACCTAGTACGCCGCACCGAAATTTCTACTGGCAGGATCCGCGAATTTAAATGGGATTATCGCAATCGACTCACGGGCGTCACCCTCAAGACGGTTGATGTGGAGACAGAGAAAGTTGCATTTAACTACGACGCCTTCAATCGTCGTGTTAGCAAAGCAGTTGATTTGACACCACAGAATGCTGTTGACTTCGCGATCACTCACTTTGTCTACGACGGACAAGAAGTATTGATGGACATCTTGGATCCCGACGGTGCAGGTCCGACTGCGCCCACACTAACGTTGCGTTATTTACACGGCCCAACGGTGGACCAAATTCTGGCACAAGACGACGGTGCTGGCCGCGTGCGTTGGCAGCTGACCGACCATCTTGGTACCGTCCGCGATCTAGTCGAAAACAACGGATCGGTCGTGAACCACCTGCAATACGACAGCTATGGCAACGCGGTTTTCGAAACCAATCCCGCCATTAGCAGCCGTTACAAATTCACGGGGCGTGAATTCGATCAAGAAACTGGTCTGCATTACTACCGAGCTCGTTATTACGACGCCTCGACGGGAAGATTTTTGTCAGAAGACCCAATCGGTTTCGCAAGCAACACAAGTAACTTGTACGCTTATGTATCCAATCATCCAGTTGGCGCGACTGACCCACTTGGTTTGTGGTCCATTCATGGGAACTGGGGTGGGCCTGGTTGGACCAATGGAACGAACCAATGGAACGAAAACCAGAATTTTCCGCGTAAACCCGGAGACCCCGGCTTTAAGCCTCCGAAAGACCCCGAAGACGCATGCTATATGCAGCATGACATCTGCCTGAGGGACTGCGGTAAGACAAAATGCGCAGCTGAAAGACAGAAATGCCGACGCCAATGCGACATCGATTTGGCCAACTGCCTCCAGCGCTTAGGGTTCTTCAGAGGGACGCGGCCGATAGAGACAGTGTTTTGGGGAACACCCAACAATAATCCGGGCGAGGGCGGGCCCGATCCGAAAAACCCAGGCTATTTCCCTTGAGCAAGATAAGGGTGTAACAACCTAGCCATCGTGGCTGTTCCAATTTGGTGACCTAGTTGTAGGCCGGCGGTATTGTCAAAATTGAAGTGGATGAAACGGCGGCGTCTTGATAAATGGAATCCAGGTCGATTCGCTGGTCGTAGTGGCATTGCCATCCTGATCCGCTTGACGTATTGCGTCGATCGGTCGTCCCACAGTCCGTCACGGACTCAATTCGAAGGAAATCGAAACGTGTGACAGTTCCGGTGTGTGAGTCGCTAGCGTCTTTACAAAATCCCGAGTGGGGGCCGGCGTGCCGCTGGAGGACGCCAAAACCAAACTGTCGGGGGCAAGTCCCGAACAGCTTTAGAGCCACTATTGAAGCGATGAGTTTGCCATTGGCGTCGGATAAAGCTCGTCTACACTCTGCGTCGAATCAACCCCTCCTCCTCAAACGTAGCGCCAAGAACCCGGCGAATCCTATCAAAGCAAGCGAACTTGGTTCGGGCACTGCCGCCACCGAGAAGGTAAAGCTACCGGCAAGATCAGCTCCGGCCCCCGATGTGCCGGCGCCGATAAAAAGCGAGGTGAAGGTTCCGTTGATCTGCACCGAACCGTACGCGGAGCGCGCTCCAGATGTTGGCGGCGTACTAGAGGGAAGTGTCGTGTCAAAAGTTGTAGGAGTATTGTCAAAGACAGTTGCGCCTGAGATTGCTAAACCATCACCACCAGAACCGTTACCATTGAGTAGAGTCAGGCTGGTGAATCCTGGCGTTAAAGTGAAACTCAATACTGCGGAGTCTAAATTGGCGACGTGAAGAACCGGATTCGTTAAAGGGCTTGAAAAGATAATTTCGATGTTGTTCGTCGTGGTGGCTCCTGAAGTCCATCCGATGCGGTCACCTAAAGGGTTTGTGGGGCCAAAGACGCTTGAATATCTGTAGGCCGGCGAGGAGCCATCGATCGTGGAATTTCCAATTCCAACCCCAACTCCGCCAATCACGAAATCCACTGGCGGACCTGCCAGAACCGAACCAGTCACACCGACACTTCCCAATGTGCCAGCGAACCTACCAACGCCTGGTCCACCTGCGGTGATACTTGTCAGATCCAAAAAGAAATCAGCCCGCGATGAGGCTCCACAAACTAAGCCGATAAGCATCGCCCCGATTGAAGTGAATCGTATCATGATTGCTACCTTAATGAGTGAACTTTTGGGAACACATAGTCAACTAAGCCATTTAAGCTATCAAAGTTTGTTACCTTTTGCAAGGAAATTCCGATTTCATCACGAATTGTTCTGAAAACCTGTCCGCCAGCTCGTGACTTTCAGTTGCTTAGCTTGCAGGAGTGACTTGCAACGTGTGTTTCACCGGCACTAGCGTTTTTTGAACCGCCACGTCGAGTTGCTGTTGCATCGCTAGGAGACTTTTGCGAAACGACGCGATGGCTTGCTTCAAGTCGGCGTTGTCAGCCACTTCCTTTGGGAGCGTGTCAGAGAAAAGGTCAGAGAAAAGGTGTCAGGAACGTGTCAGGAACCGATTCTTGACGTAGAAAGTGTTTTTTGAAGATGCGGCGATTGACCGACTTGTTTTCAATTTTGACTGCCTCCGTTTGGAAGTATGAAAGCGCTGTCACAGAACCTCAATTCTTACGAGTTAACGAACCTGAACCTTTACGATTGACACTTGTTAATTTGGGCTGTTTAGAGAAATGGAGTTTCCTCGGCTCGGATCAGTTGCTTTGATGTGCGCTTTTGCTTGCACTCAAAGGAACTGCTGTGAAGACACTCAAGGAAGAAATCGTTTACTATCGACATTCTGCGACGTCAGGGTGAAACCAATCAGGCCATCGCATTGCGACTTGGCATCACCGAAGGTGCGGTTCGTTACCACTTAAAGCGTTTGGCTCAAGAAGCCAAAGATGGCCGATCCAAATTCTCGCTCATTGAGCAACTGGAGCTTGTCGAAGCGGTCGAGCATTGGTGGAAAGACCAACTCGAACAACTACCCAAAGACCGCGCTCCTAACATCAAAGTGCTCTGGACCTTTCTCTGAGACAACTACCGATACTCTGGCACATACAAGTCCGTCCAGAAGTTTGTTAATAAGCGATTTCCAAAGCCTCCGAAAAGGCCATTTCGCCGAGTTGAAACTCCAGCCGCCGCTCAAACACAAAGCGATTGGATGGATGTTCCGATTGGATTGAGAACTGACCAAAGTGTCGAGATTGTTACGCTTTATGGCTTGTTCGCAAGTGTCCCGTCACCGGCGAGAGTGTTCATGCAACTTGGCTCAAAGAGCGAAAGCTCCTTCGACCGCTTCCAGCAACGTTGCCGGAACCATTTGATTTGATTAAGCAAGCGCAAGTCTACAAGGACTGTACGATTCGCTTTGAAGGCAAAACACTATCGGTCCCTTTTCGATATGCACACCAGTATGTTGAAGTTCGAGGCTGTGCCCA
>JAYTVL010000120.1:0-28150 GCA_043744075.1 Pirellula sp.
TGACTGAAACCGACTATGCGAATGCGGCGGCGGGCCTAGACGGGCTCCATCATGAGCCAAAGCCGAGTGCAAATTCCAGCGCAGTGTTTGCGCAAAAGGGAGCGCAGCACGCGTCCGCAGGGTTTAGCACAGATTCGCAAACTGAGATGCAAGTCGTTAATGACAAGGGGGTTATGCGAACGGATGCGATTTCTTGCGTCAGCTTGCGACCCCCCCGAATGGAGGATAACGGACTTGAACCGATGACCTCTTGCATGCCATGCAAGCGCTCTCCCAACTGAGCTAATCCCCCAAAATATTCATGAATTTAGAGATTATCCTTACCTTCCATTTGTGTCAAGTTACCGATTCCACTCCCAGCTGTTGAAATCAAAGCTCGAGGGCTTGTAAGCTTCGAAGCAACTATGGCTTGAAAGGCGATTTCGGTTCTTTCTGTAATTCAGGCTCTACATTGGCCCATGCGGATGTCGGTTCCTCGCGTACGTTGCGAAAGTACTCCGAGATCGTCGCAAGTGCGTAGAATCGGTCCTGTGATTTGTAAAGCAAACCGCCCACCGCTTCAATGTGCTGCCCAAAATCACGCGTAGATTTCAAGGGCAATTGTTTCGCCCGACCAAATATCGGAAAGACAGCAAGCAGGACTAGCATGCCCAGAAAAACCGCATGCAACGTGATCACGTTAAGCGGCCAAATCGTAAGCATCTCAAATCCCTTCTGCTGTTCAAAATCGCCGTCTTTGCGTACTCGTGGATCCTGCTTTCCCGTCAAGAAACCAATGTTTTGCTTCGGTAGTTTCTCCACAAGCTTCTTGGCGATCACAAGATTTTCGAAATTGGTCAAGGAAAGATTGGATATTAATGACGAATTCGATAATACAATCACTCGAGAATTTCCCCACTCGGACTTGTTAAATTCCGCGACCAACGGTCTGTCATCCATCGCTGTTAGTAGATTCGTCATTTCCGGCAAAGCAGAGGCTGTTAGGGACTTTACTAACGCCAACATGGTTGCATCCGATTTCTGCCATTTGAAGTCATATTCAGTAGCATTGGAGTTGTTGGCTGGTTTGCTCGAAGTGTCCTCCGATTCTCTATCGAATTCCTTCTGAAGTGCGACGAGCGAATCGCCGGAATATGCTTTTGGGTAGCTACGAAGAAAAAACCTAGCATTGGACGCGTCTACCCCGTTCGACCAGGGGCCTTTCACCTTGTCCACGCGTTCCTCCAAGCCGTGTGAATGATCAAACATGCACCACGGTGTGACGGACTTGCCTCGAAGCATTGACCGCATTTGATCTAGTATTGTTGATTCGAGTGCTTGTTCTTTGCGGGCCGCGATTGCATCCTGAAAAGAGTTCTTACTGTTCGAAAATCTGTCCGCCGATTGCGACCAATAGTCCGCAGTCGGCGAAAAGTCACGACCAACATAAACCATGGTTCGGTCACCCGACGCAAGCCACCGATCCATCCATGCCAAGGCCTCCGCATCATGCGGACCAAACGAATTCGGCGACCAAACGATCGCCCCTAGTTTGTTCATCGCTCGGGGAGATAAGGATCGTACCACCATCGTCGTACGACCTTCAGCATTGCACATATTGCGAAAAAGCGAGACCGAGGCTGGGCTAACTTTCGCATCCGTCCCCTCGCTCAGTCCGTATTGCGTACTCAAAGTATTACGGCACCCGGAAAACACGAATGCGCCGCAACACCAAGCAAACAACAAAACAATTCGCGTGTTAATCTTTCTCACGGAATCCCCCAACGTTTGCACTTGGGCTGTCACTAGGTTTCATATCGGCTTGCTTTAAATAGGCGTTAAAGGCTGGAAGCTGTTGCCAGATGCGATCGAATGCTTCCTTGCTCAAGGCATGTTTTCCAAAGAATGCATACTCAAACGCCAGAACCAGTTGTTTGGTAAAGCCACTTAAAATATCTCGATCTCTCAACTCGCGAAGATAGACACGATTTGTTTTGCCTCGCTCCAATCGTATGCAACGTGCACCGTCCATTTCGACGAGTGCATGGCTGAACAGATAAATGATGGCCTTTGAAAAGTCTCCGGCCATTCGATATCGTTCTGCTTGTGCCAAGAGTCCATACATCGTTTGCTCGACTTCAAATGGCAGGTCCTGGATTTTTACTTTTTCCCGTTCTATTTCCTTTACGGACATGGCTGTCATTCTTCTGAATTGCTCCTGAAAACTCAATCCGTACTTGAAGACGAGAAAGCCGACAACCGACAACAGGCACACCAAGCACACGATCAAAATGATCTGCCAACTGTAAAAAATCCAAGAAAGAAATTCGCCAAGTAAATCGCGAAAGGCCGACCACCATGATGGAGCGGTGTATTTGTCGTCCCCAGCAATAGAATCATGGCGATCACCTACGTCGATGGGTTTGCTACTGCGGATCGGACGTATGGTTCCTTCATCGGAGTCGTACCATACCGAGTGAGCAGAGCGTTTAATCGTTGAGCGGTCTCTTGCGTCAATCTTCTGTTTCAACGGCGCGGCATCTTGGCCAGTTGAGTACTTATTCTCCTCTGAATTGTAGGCTGTGCCATTCGCTGTTTCCGTTGTCATTGAGAAAGCGTGTACCGGAGTTACGATGACGGATACGCAGAGCCAAAGAATAATGAAGGCACAAAATTGTGAGGATTTCTTCATAGCCCCATCTCCTCAAGGCGTTGGGCTTCCGCTTTCAGTCGCAACTCAATTTCCCAGCCTTCGGTTCGAATACGAGAATTCATATACAGCAAGAATCGAATGACCGTGCCCCAAGTCGAGACAATCCAAATCGTAAGTGGGTAGAGAATAAGATCCATCCAGAGTCCCCATTGCCAAATGCCGGTCAAGACGCCGATCAAAAATAATAAGCTCATCGAGATGGAAAGGACCGTAAGGATTTCGACGAAGGTAACACTAAGATGGACACTAAATAATTCGTTGTATAAGTTTGAGTGAAGCCACCGAGAACGTTGTCCATAAGCTAGTTGCTCTGGCCGTTTCTTGGACTTTAGAACGGGGCAGCGCTCCAACAACAAGATCTCTGCAGCAAACGGGCGAAGCCCACGGACAAAGTAAACCATCCCACACATACCCAACAAGTATAGAGGAATCTCTATTTCCGGTTGAAAGACTGGGGTCAAAAACAGCAGGTAGGCAGGTACAAAGGACAGGAGCGACATTCGCAGTATTCCAACGATAAAGATCATAGATCCTTTGCGTTTCCAAACTGCAGAAAACACTTGCCGAGCTGTCGGTCGTTCAGTGAATACAGCTTGACCAATAAAGTAAGTAACTGCACTCAGCGCCAACGGGCACTGAATCAATATCAGAGCTGTAATGACACACAAATAGCGAAAATGGTATACACGCGAAGTGCTAATTTCCAAAGATGCAATTAAGAGCGAATCGTATTGAGCAAGGGGCCAGCTAAAAACTAAATCAGCAATCGCAAAAGGAAGAATGCCGAGAAACGCGAAATAGGTAATGGGCCGCCAATACCGACGCATAACGAACAGGCTCAAATCGACCAAATCGACAGCCGACCGCTGGGAAATTACGATCGCAGTTTTATCGAGCTGCATGGTCCGCTCCGATCGCTCGCCAAGGATTGTCTTCGCTGTTTTCTATTTCGCGGTCGATATCGGGGCTTGGATATCCGAGTACAACGAAATAGTACATGAGCATGCCGGAGCTGAGAATAGCCACACATGCCTTAAAGAAGTACGGGAGCGGCGAGGGAGAGATAAAGCCTTCGGTAAATGCTGCCATGAAAAACAACACAACCGAGGCCCAAATGATGGGCAGGGCTCGCTCCGCGTTCAGCCGAAACGAATCTAGGCGTCGCAAGCCTGCGGTCGCAAAGAGTCCAATCCCCAACCGAAGCCCAGATGCTGCCGAAAGAGCGATTGCGGTCAATTCGAAAACCCCATGGGCGGTAACAAATTGAAAAAAAACGTCTCCTTGTTCGACATCGGAGCGAGCCATATAACCAAAAGATGCACCTAGGACGACCGCATTGTATGCTAGTGCACAAAGCGAAGGCAAAATGAGAGGCCCAAGTGCGAAGCACTGCAATCCAATACTGGTGTTGTGTTTGATATAAAAACCGGCCATCATTACGTAGTCGTTAAAATTCTTATTCAATGGCTTATCAAAATTCGTTTCCATGGATTTGATCTGATCGGCACCTAGAATTCTTTCCGCAAATCCAGGAAACCGTACTTCGGACCAAGCGATCAGAGCAGATAGTGTAAAGAGGCCGAAGAAGACGATGAATGCTACTTTCACACAAGGGTCTCGAAAAATGCTCTGGGGAGCTACCTTGGACATATAGTGCAACCATTTGTGGGTTGCAAACCGCCTTGAACGATACAGTTGACTGTGCGCTCGTCCTACGAGTCGATGCAGGTATTCCACAGTCGCTGGAGGCAATTGATACTGTTCCGCCATCGAAAGGTCGGTGCACGCAGCACGATAGAGAGCCGAAAATCGTGACACAAGACTTCCCTTTTTCGAAAAAGGATATTTAACGGAGCGAAAGGAATCGCACATGCGTTCGAGCTCAAGCCAGCCCTGCCTCCTTTTTTCAAGTAGTTCTGCTATTCTCATTGTGGCGCTCTTAGGATGGGCGGAAGTGACTCAGGCGAAACGGGCATCGAGTTTACTAGAACGTTCGATGCGGAGTCCTTCGAAGGTGGCGGAGCAAGTCGTTTCGCATCGGAAAATGCTTCCTTGGATACAAACTCCCGGTAGTACAGAGCACAAAGCAAAAGATCTGGACTTGTATCATCCCGGAAGTTGAATAGTTTTAGGAGTGGTTTAGCCAAGAGCATGGCCAACTCCGTTCGTCGACCAATTGAGATGCGGTTACGGCGTTCCGCATACAAAGCAATCGCTTTGGCAAGAGTTGGACTCATTCGAAAACTCGGTGGAATGTGTTCGCTGAGTGAAACAACCCGAGAATCTTCTAGTTTAACATTCGTCGGAACCCACGATCTTTCGTTAACAACGACCATTGTGCCTGCTGCCAAGTCGCCCAAGCGTTGGAATCGGGAAGTCAACGTCATGCAAATTAGGGAGACCAAAAAAGTCGGAAAAACGTATACGGGAGGAGCATCTGTGACAAACATTTCTAATGAAACCATCGGAGCAAAGTCCGCAAGTCTTAGGAAATTGCGAACGGTCGCCTGGAAGGCGTTGATTGGACGTCCATCGATGGAAATCACTTGGATCATTGTCAGCCATTTTCCAGGCGTTTGTCCGTTCCAATAAGTTTCAAAAAAAAGGCCGTAAAACCACTCTAAAGCAAATAACGAAAGAACAATCAAAAAAAAGATCACCCCGCCAGGCATTGCGGCGGTTGCGCCAATCACTGTCATAAGGAAAAAGACCGCGAACAAGCACCCCAACCGAATTGCAAAGTCCAACAATAATGCGGGCAATCGACGAAACGGACCCGCGATTCGGTATTCGAATTGAATGTTTTCAGGCGTCGTAATGACGGCAGTTAAGTCGATCGCGTTTTGAGCTTTCACCGATCCAAAGTCCAGCGGGAGATTGTGTCGTTATTTTCTGGTGATTTTAGTCGCAATCTTCCAATACTTCATGGCCTGAAGGAAGAAAGTCCGCATCATTCGCGTTTAAAATGATTGTCGCGGCTAGTTTGGGTCGGTTACAATACTGGTAGCGCAGCGAAAAGTGGGATAAGCGTCCAGTCAGTGCTCTGATTGGCGGGCGTACCCCCCAATGGTATTCACTTTGCGAATATTGAGCCTCCATGCGCTAGCATGAGGGCCGGAATTGACAGCGTTCCAGCCCGCACGCTAGCGCGTTGCGGCTCATAACGAGTGCCATTTGGCGTAACCCTCGCGGACTAGATCGATTTTTTGGTAAAAGGCAGCTTCAATGAGTGAAATGGAATCTTCTGTGGTACCACTGCCCACTGAAAAAGACTTGAAAACTCAGGCCGATTTGAAAACTCAGGCCGATTCGGGTGAATCAAAAGTCGAAGAGGCGGAAGTACCCAATTATGGAGTTCCTATTTCCTCTAGACAGCCGACGGCGGCGTCACTGCTCTTGTCGACTTTTCTCAGTTTGACCGTTGTACTCGTTCTGTTGGTCACACTGCGTTATTTGTTGCCGTCCATGCTGGAGTTTTCTCGTTACTCGTGGCATCGCGGCCAGTTGCGGGCTGAATATGAAATGGCCGGCCAACAATTGGAACGTGTCTCGTGGGAAGGCCTTAACAATGTTTCGCAGACCGTAGCCAAGCGTGTTAGTCCGAGCGTCGTTCATATCATGATGAGTTCAGAGGATCCAAATGAACTTGAAACGAATTTGGAGGAATTGGTCCGCTCGACTCCAAGGCGCGCGAAAGTCGGACAAGGTAGCGGAATAGTTGTCGACAAACGTGGTTACATACTTACGAACTATCACGTCCTGGACGATGGTTCACAAATCAACGTCATTCTCGCTGACGATCGAACCTGCGTCGCCGAGTTAGTTGGATTCGACATATTAACCGACTTGGCGGTTCTTAAGATCAACGCCGACGATATGCTACCAATCGGCTGGGGCGATAGCGACAAAATTGAAGTTGGTTCGCCGGTTTGGGCGGTTGGTAGTCCGTTTGGCCTAACCGGATCGGTCACCTTTGGCATCCTTAGCAGCAAGCATCGACTGGACTTGAGCGGGACGAGTTATGACGATACGACTCGGAACCCATTGACTCGCGGAATTAAACAAAAAGCTTTACCGAGATATAGCGACTTGATGCAGAGCGACGTGGCGGTGAATCCGGGCAATAGTGGTGGTCCCTTGGTCAACGGTCGCGGCGAGATGATCGGCATCAACACGGCCATCATCGGTGAATCTTATCGCGGCGTTAGTTTTTCGATTCCTAGCAACGTCGCGAAAGCAGTTTTCAAACAGATCCTCGAAACCGGAAAGATGCGACGAGGCTGGTTAGGAGTTGAGCTTGTAAAGGCCTCGGATTGGAAGCGCAATTTTCAGGCTAGACTTGCATCACAAACGGAGTCGCTTGATTTGGAATTTCCTATTGAACATTCTTTGGAAGTGGCAAAACTCCCAATTCGCGGTGCAACTGTTCAACGCGTGCTTGTAAATTCGCCTGCAGCCGCTGCCGGACTGAGAGTGGGAGACACGATTGTCGAATTGAATGGAAATCGTATCAAAGGTGTCGAGGACTTAATCTTCGCCATCGCAAAGACTCCTGTCGGAGATAGGGTGGAATTCACTATCGTTCGAGACGAAGAGCAAATGAAGTGCGAGGTTGCAGTCGGCGAACTTCCTGACCGGCCATAATGCCACGTATCAGCTGGACGTATCCTTATCTGCAGTTCAAGCTCGCAGGTTAGCTTGTCTCCAACCTGAAGCAGAGTTTCGATCGGCTAGGATACCACATAAAACGGGCAAATCAGGCTACAATTGGCTCGCGTACCATTGCACTTCGGCGACTCATGCGCTGCGACAAAAAGGCATCCATCAATGACGCCATCAGAAATCGAACTCAGTAAGACTGATTCGTCGGCCCGTGATGAAGCGATCCAGTCACCATACGACCGGCTGCTCAATCGAGTTCTTCAACACGTCGAGGCGGCGCGGAGTCTATTGCAATTTCATTTGCCCTTCGATTTAGCGAGCAATTTGAGGCTGCAAACGTTGGCACCTGCTGATACCAGTTTCATCGACCATAATCTGCGACGCAGGTTTGCGGACCGACAGTATGTTCCTGGATTGGAATTACCGATTTTGGATATTGGCAGGACGGCAGATGCGGCCCTGGTGGGAGAGCCTGTTTTGCAACTCACCTTTATCTTGCTAAAATACGGACGAGAGCCAAACTTGGAAGTGCCCCTTCGGCAGGTGCTGCGTTTGCTTTCAAGGTCACTCTCGGAACAACAAGCAAAGAATTGGCTCGATACCATAAGGATCTACATTATGTCAGTGAATCCCGCTTTAGGCGAAGAACGAATCAACGAGTTAGCATCTGAGTTTTGGCCTGTTAAACCAGAACCCGGTTCGATAGCCGACCAACTCATCAAGAAAGGAGAAGCGAGAGGAGAAGCGAGAGGAGAGGCACGGGGAGAAGCTCGGGGAGAAGCTCGGGGAGAGCGAAGTGGCGAAATGAGATTGATTCGCACATTGCAATCGATTCTACATGTTCCATTGTCTTCCGACGATGAGCTGGTTGGCAAAAGCCTGGAGGAGCTGCGATCGATTTCGGAGTTGCATCAACAACAGATTCTTAATCGCTCGTAACAGAACCGTCGCATCGGTTGAGCAAGCCGACAATAATTCCTAACGCACATTTCTAGAAACATCTCATGCCAAAAATCGCAGCCTTTCCTAAAGCTTACATGCAGGCCCTTTGCAAAGACGGCACCATGAAGCTGTCGGAATGGTTTGAGCTGGCCGCGACGTTGGCGATCGATGGACTTGAGTTTTATGCAGGTTTCATCGAAATGACGGATGCGAAGATGTGGCCTGTCTTTCGCAAACAAGTTGAGGCATTGGGAATGTCAATCCCGATGATGTGTTGCTCGCCCGATTTTACCCATCCGGACGTTGGCTTTCGAAATCGCGAAATCGACAAACAAAAACGCTGGATCGACATGACTGCGGCGTTAGGCGGCAGCTATTGCCGTGTATTGAGTGGGCAACGGAGACCTGAATTGACTGCCGAACAAGGAGTCCGTCTGGCTGCCGACTGTATTCAATCTTGCTTACCGCACGCTGTTCAAAATGGCGTAACCCTGATCTTGGAGAACCATTACAAGGATGACTTTTGGGAGTATCCGGAGTTCGCGCAGAAGATCGATGTTTTTTGCGCCTTGGTCAATGCGATAGATCATCCGTCGTTTGGAGTCAATTATGATCCGAGCAATGCTTATCTTGCGGGAGACGATCCGATCGAGTTGCTAAAGCGAGTATCGCACCGAGTTGTGACAATGCACGCAAGCGATCGATACCTTATCGAGGGAACGCTGGAAGATTTGCGTCGCGAAGAGGGTGGAGCAGCAGGCTATGCAAAGCGGTTGCGACACGGTGAGATTGGGCAAGGTCTAAACGACTACGATGCTATCTTCAGCGAATTGAAGCGAGTTGGCTTCGACGGTTGGATTAGTATCGAGGATGGAGTCGACGGCATCGAACAACTCCAACGCAGCGCGGTGTTCTTGAAGAAGAAGATCGGACAGTACTGGCCCTAGTAGGTCCTGCCTGCCGGGCAGGACTTAGTAGGTCCTGCCTGCCGGGCAGGATTTCGATCATTGCGTTCAACCATATAAATATCGTTGCGATCTTTTGTGCTTCAGAGTCCCGCCCGGCAGGCGGGACCTACGCGTTCGGCGACGAGGCAATATTCGCGGCGATTGTGCGCAAGTTGTCTCGCCTCGACCCGGTCAAAGCCCCAGGACTTGACATGGCCTCGTCCATTTCAGCCGGATCAATTCCGACAACTTGGGCACCGAGGTCAAGTAGGCGTTGGCAAGCACCGCCAGGTAACGAACCGATTTCAACAACGCGAACCCCAGCGTGGAAAGGCAATCAGCTCCAAGGAATTGCTTCTGCGATTTTTAAGTACGCGCGGCTGATCATGTTTTCCGGAACCGCAATTGCATAAGCCCCTCCCAGCTAGCCGTGATCGCTTTCTCGACCGTCACCGAGTCGAGCGGCTTGTGGGTTTTCTGAGGCTGTGGCCGCTGCACAACACCGGGTGGCACATAATTTTACAAATCTTTCGAGCCTAGTCGGGCTTTTTGCTCTCCAATTTCGCATTGATTCGACGCACTCGTTTAATAAACCTCGTCGTGAGTTCCGATGTTTTGCAACACAATGGCCTCGATGCCTTCGTATTGGACGAACTCGAAGATGAGCCGCAGGTCATAACCGGCGCTGCAGGCCCAGGAACCCGCCAGTTCTCCTTTCAGTTTGTGTGTTTTCAGCTCCGGTTGAAAGGCATCCTCCACGAGCGCCGCAAACGTGGCTTCGAGTGTCGGGCCGAATTCCGGATGTTTCTTTATCAACCGCCGGGCCTCCCTCACGAACGCCGTCGATCGCAAAATGACACGTATCATTCCATGATCTCGCGCATCAATTTGCTCGGGGTCGTCGGCAAGCAACGGCCTTCCGCAAACTCCTTACGCGATTCTTTGATCTCAGCCACGAGACGCTGACGAGTTGCTTGAGCTAAGCGGCGGTGCAGGATACCAATCAACTCCTCCTGTTCATCGTGTGACAAATGGTCCGCTGCTTCCAAAACCTCGCCAAATTGCAAAACATGCGTCATGAGAACTTCCCTAAATTCAGGATGAATGCGTTTTGTTCACTATATCAGATATTGATAATTGAGGGAAGAAAGTCCGGGGCGCTCCAGGCTTAGATTCTGGCTCGGTTTATAATCCGCCGAGCAATATTTCTTCGGTTCCCTTGTGTTGATTACGCCAAGCACGGCACCAAGTAGAGCCAAGTCAAACCGAGTATGATGACTTGTCAATCTACATACTGATTAATGCGGCGTGGAATGTCTAATTGCTGGCCGGATCGAACATCACGATGGAGTTGGGCAAGCAGGCAATAGCGAGTTGGCCCGAGGCTCGGTATCGGAGCATATAGGGAAAACCCGGAAGAGTCATCGACGTTAGCTCGCGGCGCGTTTTGATATCCCACAAGCGGACGGTGCTGTCGTTGACCGTGCCAGCGAGCCTCGGCTCGATCTGTTCAGCCCGATAAACCAAACCCATCCCCCCTTCGCCGATGACTTCAAGCAACTTGTAAGGGCCAATCATTGCCCCAAGCGGATGGGCCGACGGGAGATAGTTGGTTCTCGAGTTGAAGAGCGGCAGGGGTGATTCAAGAAAGTCTTGGTTTGAGTCATAGGCGCGGAGCAGCGCAGAGATGCGTGCTTGAACCTTCTGCATGCAAAGTCCATGGAAATTGACTTCAAACCTGTGACGCCAAACCTGATGCGACGCCGGGCCAAGTTGGGGCCAAGTTGGCTATACGCAGATCATTAGGGGTAGAAAAAACTGGGGATGCCTCGAAACTGGTGTTTTCCTATCGGAACCAGGACGTAGGAGGTCACCACCATATCTATGCTATCTTGGTGAATTGAAGAGAGTTGGTTTTGACGGATGGATCCGTATCGAGGATGGAGTCGATGGCATAGAACAACTTCAGCGCAGTCTTCTTGAAGAACAAGATTGGCCAATACTGGTCTTAGTAGGTCCTGCCTGCCGGGCAGAACTTAGTAGATCCTGCCTGCCGGGCGGAAAATCGATCAACGCCTTCAATTATGTAAAAATCGTTGTGAACTTTTGTGCTTCAGAGTCCCGCCCGGCAGGCGGGACCTACGCGTTCGGCAACGAGGCAATATTCGCGGCGATTGTGCGCGAGTTGTCTCGCCTCGACCCGGTCAAAGCCCCAGGACTTGACTCGTTCGATGTGTTGCGGGATCTCGTTTGCATGTTCCCACGTTGAAAGCTTGATCGTAAGAATCAAGCCGCGAAACTTCGAAGTTGGATAGGTCACGATCGCTTCGACAGTGTCGAGGGTGTAGTTCGGGGCCACATTCGCATCGCAGATCAAATATTGAAACGTCTTGAACAGTCGGCGCTTCACTTGTTGAGATTTGGATCGCCAATGTTCGAAACGTGGATTGCTCGCAATGGCCTCGTCCATTTCAGCCGGATCAATTCCGACAACTTGGGCGCCGAGGTCAAGCAGACGTTGGCAAGCCCCGCCAGGTGACGAACCGATTTCGACAACGCGATCCCCAGCATGGAAAGGCAATCGGCTCCAAGGAATCGCTTCTGCGATTTTTAAGTACGCGCGGCTGATCATGTTTTCCGGAATCGCAACGGCGTAAACGCCGCCTGGCCAGCCGTCGATTTCCGTTTGGACAGGTTTGGCAGCAACCCACCAACGGTTGGGTTCTAAGAGGATGATTTCCAGAAGTTTTTTCCCGACACTTGCAATTGTGTTGACGGATTGGCTCCGAGCGTCACTCCGTTCGGAAAGGGCTTTTCGGAACTGATCCGCGAGCGAGTCAGCCAGCAGCGAGCGACCGGGTTCAAAACCATTCCAGCCGGGTTGAGCGATGTCACGTTGCCAAATGTGCAAGCATTCCCAATCGGCGGCGAGGTATTTTTCGAGGATTTGCTCGATGAGTTCGGTGGAGTTGTCACCGTCGAACTTTCCCAATGCGTGGCCGCAAGCTCGGATAAGCGGGGATTGCGGGAGGGGTCGAGACCAGGCGGGCGTGTCCAAATCAGATTTGAGAGTCACAAATCCTTTTTGCGAAAAGGCCAAACGGTAAGGCCCCACTGGCTCGCAAAGTTGGGCTTTGATGGTCGTTTCCGCACCATGTTGGCATGAAAAGTAAACGTACGGACTATGAAGCGAGGGGATCATTGAGAGGATAAGCTGGCGAACGAGTTCGGCGGTTTCTGGTAGCTAATGTGAGGATAGTCTAAAAAGGAAACGAAGGCTACGAATTAGCAATTATCCCAGAAAAGACGTTAATTATGACACTTGGGAGTGGACGATTCTACAATGCCTAGCCTATAAATAGTCTTCAGTACATTGTCCAGCAATTTTTGGCGTCGCGGCTAGCGCCTGCGGCTCAATACCGTATTCGATATTTCACGCAGAAGATGTTTGAAGGAATCACTTAACCGAACTTTATGGCCAAAAAAGAAGAAGCATTCGAAGTCGAAGGGACCGTCACGCAAGCGTTAGCGAACACGCGTTTTCGTGTTCAATTGGAAACCGGATCTGAGGTATTGGCTCATGTCGCGGGCAAAATGCGGAAGAACTTCATTCGTATTGTGCCCGGGGATAAGGTTCGCGTTGAACTTTCGCCGTATGACCTGACAAAAGGTCGCATTGTTTTCCGCGAAAGATAATCGGGTAGCTGAATTCGTGAGAATTCAGGAATGCACTGAATTCTTACGAATTCAGCTACGAATTTTTTTCGCATCTCCGTAGTAGTTCAGTAGTGGTTGGTTCAAATCTCCTATCTACTCATTCCAGCGAATAGTCTATAGTTAGCCGAGTATTCGTCGGCAATCTGCTAATTTGTGCCAAGGATTGGTAGGCCGCCCCGAATTGTACTAGCCCAATGCCTGTCAATTCCGAGTTTATTAGCTACAAGTCAATGGAGTATGGTTCATGAAATTTCGATGGTTATCTGCAGCGGTTTGTTTTGCCACCGTCGGGTTGGCGACTTTGAATTCACCAGATCCTTGTTACGCTCAAGCTACCAAAGCGAAGGCAGCTCCAACGTCTGCTGCAGACAAGACCGATAAAGGTGCTGTCGTCGTTATTGCGATCAGCGCAATGGATTCCTTGATACCAAACGTCCAGCATGTCGCTCGTATGGTCGGTGCCGGCGCAGCGGCAGGTGGTATTTCGACGATTTTGAACCAATACACAGGAGGGTTAGACCGGGCTCGCCCATTCGGAGTTTTTTTGAACCTTGATGAAAACGGTCAGCCTGCACCGATCGGCTGCTTGCCAATTGAGGACTTGACGCAATTCTTCGATCAATTGAGCGGGATTGGAGAGGCCAACAAGTTAGGTGATGGACTGTACGAATTTAATTTTGGCAATCCGATTTACGCCAAGAAAGTCGGCAAGTGGCTTTACGTTGGACAGTCTGAAGACGCACTCGCGAATTTATCGGAATCAATGGGAGATGCTTTGCCCAAGATGATTCAAAAATACGACGTTCGGATTCAGGTGAATCCGCAGAACGTACCGGGTGAAGTTATCGATTTCGTCGTAGATCAAATGCAGACCGGACTGGACCAGGGTATGGCCGCGCAACGTAGAAACTTCGACGCAGAGGACGCGGAATCGGCTCGTGTGGCCTCTGAACAAATGATCGCTCAAATGCGAGAGGGGATTGAGGGGACAGAAAAACTTGTGATCGGATTGGCTGTAAACAAGCAAGAGAAGCGAACCCTTTTGGACTTCGGCACTCAGTTCGTTGCCGATTCCAAATTCGCCAAGCAGATGGAAAAAATGAAGGCCAGCAAAACTTCTGTTGCAGGCATTCCACAGGACGGTTCCATGATGGTATTTCAGTCGTACCAGCTCGTTGCTCCTGAAGAAATCGCTCAACTAGAAAAGACGCTCGATGCTTCGTTAAAGACTGCATACAAGTCTATCGACGAAGGGGCCAAGAATTCAGCATCGGCGACCAAAGCTAAAGAGCTTATCGATAAAGCTGTTGATATCTTGATCGAGAGTGCCAAGCTTGGAAAGATGGAATCCGCCATCGACGTTAGCGTCGAAAGTGCGTTAAGCATTGTTGCTAGTGTTTCGGTTGCAGACGGAGCAAAATTCGAAGCCCTTGCCAGCGAGATTTCTGCCGAACTTGCAAAGGAAAATACACCGGTCCAGCTAAAGATCAATTCGGGCAAGCATTCTGGATTCAATCTTCACAAAATATCCGTGTCGCTACCACCCAATGCAGCCGAAGCTGCGAAAAAAATCTTCGGGAATACCGTCACGATCGCGATAGCAACAGGTCCCAAATCAGTCCACATCGCAGTTGGCAAGAATTGCGATGCCAGTCTAAAAAGCGCAATTGACCGTGCTGCAGCCAAACCTATGGCTCCGGCCGAATTGGTCAAAATGCGTTTAGTTCTGTCTCAATTGCTCAATTACGTTCAGTCTATCCAACCGACACCTGTCTCCGAAGCGATGCTTAATGCCGCAGCTGCTGGAAGCGATCGTATCCTTATCGATAGCCAGTCTATCGAAAGAGGTATGGTGGTTCGTCTGTCTTTGGAAGACGGCGTAATGAAAGCTATAGCTGCTGGCGTCAAGGCTGGCCAAGGCGGAGGTTTTTAATTTCAACACGTAGGTTTGTGTCCTCTGCCGACTTGCGTAGCTTAGGCTTCCAGCCTGAGATTTCAGCGTCCCCCCTCACAGGCAAGATGCCTATGCTACGTTTAGAGGCGGAGTTTGCGAAGGCCTATCAAGCCCAGCTCACATGGAGTCAGCGCAAGATTGCAGAACGAACTGCAATCCTTGCCGAACTTCGGACTCTGCTCGTTGAATCGCGCCACGACATTGCCGCAGCCATTGAATCGCAATCACGTCAAGACTACCGCGAAACGATAACCTCGGAGTTGATGCCGCTCGCGGACGCAACAAAGTGGCTAAACAAGTGTGCCAAGCGAATACTGGCTGCGAGATACCTCGACGGCGGTGGTTCGCCATTGTGGCTTGGCCGGCTTCGCTCAACCGTTTTTCGTGTTCCATATGGGCTCGTGATGATTATTGGCACCTGGAACTATCCGTTGTTCTTGCCCGGTGTCCAAATCCTCCACGCATTGGCTGCGGGAAACGCCGTCGTCTTTAAGCCTGCACCAGGCTGCGACCGCGTGTCCCAACTTCTTATCAGTCTCTTGGTGCAGGCTGGAGTGCCAAGTGAACTAATTGTATTTTTAGATAGTTCTATCGAATCGGCACAGCAAGCTATCGCAATTGGAGTCGATAAGGTGGTTATGACTGGCAGCAGTCGATCGGGACGAGTCGTGTTGCATTCTTTGGCAGAAAACCTCACGCCTTCCGTAATGGAGTTGAGTGGTTGCGATGCCATGTACGTGTTGCCAGGTGCTGACATGCACCGCGTTTGTGACTTGCTGGTGTTCGGTCTGCGGCTCAATGGCGGTGCAACTTGCATGGCACCCCGTCGAGTCTTTGTACCCAAGAAATCGGCCGAAGTATTTCACCGATTATTGTCGCAACGGTTGGAGGAGCCCAGCCAGAAAAATTGGACGACGAAGCTCTTACCGCAAACGTATCAACAATTATGGGATGGCGTTGAAGACGCAATCGGAAAGGGAGCTCGCGTCTTATCGGGTCAATCAAGGCGCAGTACACTCGCACCGGTAAACCGACCGCCTGAACCGATTGTTTGTGGTCATCTTGTGCTGACGGACGTCACCACGGAGATGCTATTGTGTGCGACAGACATATTTGCACCGCTAGCCATGATTATTCCCGTGGAGGACTGGTCGGACGCATTGCGGGCCGATTCGAGATGTCCATACGCTTTATCGGCCTCGATATTTGGACCGCTCGAAGATGCGTTGCGCATGGTAAAATTCGTATCCGCTGGCTTTGTGACGATAAACGACGTAATCGTTCCGACGGTGGACCCGCGTTTACCATTCGGTGGTCGAGGAGAAAGTGGCTTTGGCGTAACAAGGGGAAACGAAGGACTTTTGGAGATGACTGTTCCGAAAGTGGTTTCGACCCGATTAGGCTCTTGGCTGCCGCACGCGAAGCTACCTGAGCCCTCCGATCAGGAACTGCTGGACGGTCTGCTACAATTAAGCCATCACAACAGTCTCAGAGTCCGATTGAAAGGTCTGCTGCAAACTGTTCGGGCCGCCATGTCACGGAAAAATGGATGATTAGCCAAAAAGCGCAAGTGTAAGCACGCATGCATAAGTTTCTTCGTTTAACCGCGTGGGCATCTCCCCGCGCTTTCCCGAGGAAAACTTGGCCCGATGGGCACGTGGTTAAACAAGAAAAACGAGAATGAACTTCCGGGATTTGGCACTAGCTCCCTACGGCTAGTGAACAATCCTGTCCTAAGTTATCACCGAAAGATTACTATGATAGAGCGTACTGCGAGAGTTCTGAATGTCGGCGTCATTGGCGGAGGTCTGGCTGGTCTTGCGGCTGCGTGTACACTCGCTGCTCGTGGCCACAATGTGACACTTCTGGAAAAAAACGAATGGGTCGGCGGCAAAGCTGCAGTTCTTCATCAAGACGGGTTCCGGTTCGACATGGGTCCGACCATTCTGACTTTGCCGTCGGTCCTATATCGCATATTTCGTGAGGCCAATCGGAATCTAGAAGACTACATGCACTTGGTCGCACTCGACCCGCAGTGGCGCTGTTTCTTTCAAGACGGCGGTGTTCTTGATCTCGTCCCGGACCTTGCCAAAATGAGAGCCAACTTAGAACGGTTTTCGCCTGTCCCCAACATTGGCCAAGGCTACGAACGGTTCATGCAGATTTCCAAACGGCTGCATGAGGTATCCAACAAATTCTTCTTTTGGCGAAGTGTAGGTGGGATCTCGGACACCATGGAAGTAGGGGGTGCTTTCTCCGCGACGGTTCTAAGGGACGTGTTGAGTTTGCGTATGGGACGCTCCGTGGCGGGTCTAGTTCGATCCTGTGTTCCGGATGCCAGAGCAGCCCAAATGGTCGATCACTTTACGCAGTACGTTGGCTCCTCACCCGAAGCGTCACCGGCTGTATTGTGCGGCATCGCGCACATGCAAACCGAAGAGGGCGTTTGGTACCCTATCGGAGGAACTCGTTCGGTACCCGAGGCGCTAGCTAAACTAGCCCGTGAATTGGGCGTGGACATCAAGACACAAGTCGATGTGGCGTCGATCGATTCGGATGGCAAGTCCGTACGTGGGGTTACTACAACGACGGGAGAGAAATATGAATTTGATGCCGTCGTATCGAATTGCGACGCGGTACGAACCCACCGCGAGCTGCTTAAGGGATCAGCGACAGACAAGAAATTTGAAAAGAGACGCAACTACGAGCCAGCCTGCTCCGGAGTCGTTCTCTATCTTGGTTTGAAACAAAGATACGAACACCTCTTGCACCATAACTTTGTATTTTCTAAAGATCCGCACGAAGAGTTTGACTACATCTACAAACAAGGCAAACCAGCACCCGATCCGACGGCGTACGTTTGCGCGCCCGCCTCAACCGAACAACAAGTTGCACCACCAGGCGGCGAGGCACTTTACATCTTGGTCCATACACCCTATTTGCGACCTGACCACGATTGGTCAAAAATGTTGCCTGCGTATCGCGAAGTGATCTTAGACAAATTGGAAAATACGGCGGGCATGAAAGGCATTCGCGACCGAATCGTCACTGAGAATTCGCTGACGCCGGAGGGGATTCACAAGCGTTATCGTGTATTGAACGGCGCCATTTACGGACTCGCTAGTCACGGCCGGTTCCTAGGTGCGTTCAAGCCAGCGAACCGTTCGCGTGACCTGAAAGGACTTTATCTAGCAGGTGGCGCAGCCCATCCCGGTCCAGGTATGCCGATGGTGATGATGAGCGGCTGGATCGCCGGCGATACCCTGGACAATGATATTCAGAACGGCAAACTCGCAGCGGTTTAACATGGTTTCGACACTAAAAACTCGGAGTCCGCGTAGTGTCCTCTTACGACTCGCCGCCTTGCTCCTTGTTTGTATTGCCGTCTCTGCAATTTGTGTCTTTATTGGTATTCAAGTTAGTCTTCGCAACGGGGCAATTGCTCTCGAAAAACGCTTAGCTGCGTTGCGTTCCAGCGGAGTTGCCCTCGATGACGCAAGTTTAGACGCTTGGTATAAGCAACGAACCAGTGACGAATTTTCGGCTGAATGGTTAAAGATTCTAGATTACCTCCGTTCAGATGAATTCAAGACGGCGACAAAGGGGATTCAAATTCTTCAGTCAAACGAGAGCGATTCTTCGTTTGTGGACTGGCCCGATCAAGTCATACGCGAGTTCCTCCGTGAATCGCATGGTTTGCGTGAACGAATCCGAGGACTAAGTCAGAAGAAACAACGCGTCCGCTTTCCGATCAGGTTCGAATCTTTTGGTACCCAAATTCCGAATACATACAAGGTTCAGGATTCGAGTCGAATCTTCGGGGTTGAATTCGCGGTTGCTTTTCATGACAAGAATTCGTTAGCGATGCGAAAGGCTATTACAACTAGGATTGAATTGTCTGAAGTTTGCCGAGGTGAGCCCATCATGATTTCAAACTTGCTTTGTGCAGAAATGCGAGCCGCAGCCATTCGAGACTTAGGACTAGCGATTAAGGCAAATCGACTTGCATCCGACGATCTTCGATCGATATTGGCTTTATTACAAAACCTAGACCCAATGATCGATGACTGGCCTGATTTGATGGCAAGCGAAAGAGCCAACGCTATTCAGCTATCGAAAAATCCAGACGTCATTTCAGGTTTCACGGAATCGAAAAAGCTATCAATACGATGGCTCGGACCAGGCACCAGTTCAACTGATATTGAAAACTATCTTGACAGTGTTTGGCAATACGAAAACATCGATACCAGTTCGTTGGATCTGTTCTTAAGTCAAGCCAATCAGATCGATGCAAGTATCCAACAAGAGTTTAGTAACCCCAATACGTTTGCGGGCAGGCATTGGTTATTTACCAGCGCAACGCTACATGATAAGTCTCAACTTGCGCTGGAGCTTGTTACCGTAAAGATGATTGAGCAAATAGCCATTCTCGGCATAGGGATCAGGTTGTATCAGTCAGAATATGGGATGCTCCCTGACCAATTATCCGATCTCGGGAAAGTCGGTATCAACTTTCGGGAATTGATGCCGCTTGGCGGCAAGCCTTATGGATATCGGCGCCAGGGAAACGAGGCGGAATTGTGGGGGACAAATCCGAAACGTGGTAAGGTGACGTCCGACAATCCATTGCGAATGGATGCGACGAATACACCATTGAAGCGATACGATACATTGGACTTTTACTGGGAGCTGCATTAGAACGATTCACGTCCCGTTGTGAGATATGATCAAAGAGCAGGCTGTTATTGGTACCCAACGCGAAAGAGAGGGACTTGTAATCAAACCTTCGAGTGAAATATTCGTGCTCGTCGCGGCGCTCGGTTGCATGGTGGAAGAGTGCGCGATACCTGGCGCGCCCTGAGCAAAGGGTATTTTGGCCTGAAGATACGGGACGCGATCACGAAACGGCTGAAGCCAAATTGAGTGCAATTGCCAATTGCCAGCTTCCTGGGCTGTTAAGAATTTGTTATTGCGGCGTTTCCGTACTTACGCAAGTTATGTTCTGTGCAAGACCCCAGCGGCCTCGTGCCGCTTGGTGAACAAGATTCGTAGGCTAGAAGACGAAACCGACCGAATCGAAAAACCCCGTGACCTCACGTAACGGGTGAATCAGTTTCGCTAGCCAGCGAAACTTGCGTTCCAGTCGGACAGGCCAACTGGGGGCAAGGCAATGTTATGGGAACAAAAACGATTTGTCGAAATGTAGTGTCAATACCAGTTTTTTAACAGACAGTCTAAAGCCTACAATATGAAACTAAACACAAAAATCGTTTTGAGCCTAGCGGCGATCATGGTGCTCTCTATCCTGTCTTTCGGAGGGATAGTACTCACTCAACATTCGTCTGCGATTCGTCGAATACGCAACGCTGGCGATCCCGTTTCCTTGTTGGACCTCAAACCAAAGCTCGTCTCTCCGTACGATAACGCCGCGACCTACTTGGATTCAATTGCAGATGATGCCGCGAAACTCTATTCCAAAATCTTTCCTTACTCCCATGCGGATCAGTTTTCTTGGAGGATTGGTCTTAGTCAGTCTGAAACGAAGAAAATTGAAGAGGGATTCGCATCGTATCCTCGAGTGAACGCGATGTTGGACAAGGCTGCTGAGTGCACGGAGCTTGTCCGCAAAATCGACTACACGTTGACACCCTCGCAGTTCATCGAGTCATTGCTCAAGCATATTCAAGCATCCAGGGAATTTGCGAGAGTTAGTGATGGTTACGCACGCTACTTAGCCTCGACCGGAAGACCAGACGAAGCCACCAAAATCTATTTGCGCCAGCTATGTCTAACGCGGTTGCAGGAGCGAGACCCATTGTTTGTTTCCTTTGAAGTAAACTCGGCTTGTGTTAGAATCGCAGAAAGTGGCTTGAACGGATTGTTGCAAACCTCGACTTTGTCAAGGGAATCACACGAGGCGATCGAAGTCGAGTTACAAAAACATAACGAACTAAACAGAGTAGTACGCGCATTTAAGTCAGAGAGGGCCTTCGCTATCGATAGTCTGCGCGGATTCTACGGCAACTTGCATATGTACTTTGGTCAGTCGTCTAGCGTTTTGGATGTCTTGGAGCAGCAGATAAAGTTGGGAGCCAAGCCACAATTTGCAACTTCAAATATCAGCCCCGTTTACGCAGAGGGTCTTGCAGAGATCATGCAATTGTCTCTAACGAAAGCGCGCGAGACGGCCAATCAATTGGAAGCAAATCTTCGATGCCTTCGAATCTTGAATGCAATCATTGCCAAAGGTACTCGATCCGAGACGGTCGATGTCAATTCGCTCGGGCTCCCCGATGAAATCCTGGTGGATCCCTTCAGTGGAAATCCGTTGCTGAACAAGTTACTACCGAGTGGCTGGACGGTTTACTCGGTCGGTCAAGATGGTATTGATAATGGTGGTCAACTGAAAGACTTGAAGGACACCGGGTTTGGTCCCCCCGAGGAAATGGAGTAAAATTGCAGAGTGTTCACTCATCGTGGCGGGAATTGTCCTCAATTCCCGTGTCAGAACAGCCACCGAAGGAATTGAGGACAATTCCTTCCACTTTGATCGTGCTTACGGTAGTTGTGGCTTCATCGGTTTTCGATCATTGTCGACAGGGTAGACCGCTTGGTGTTTTTCCAAAGCAGCGACCAAACTTCGCATCATTCGACCAAGCACTTCGGGCTTGGTCGTCGCGAGGTTGGTTTGTTCAAACGGATCAGCTTTGAGATGGAAAAGCTGGTAATGCGATTGCTCGGATACTTTGCTCGGGAAATAGTGGTAGATAACTTTCCACTCACCCTCGCGGTATACCGTAAAGTAGTCTGTCCGATGCGGTGAGTGTGGGTAGTGCATTAAAAAGGACTCGTCTCGGGTACTATCGGGTTTGGCCGTGAACAGCGTGTCGAGTTTCTTTCCATCAACGACATGATTGGCAGGAACGTCAATACCGGACAGGCCAAGGATTGTAGGGAACAAGTCATATACAGCGGCCTGTTGGCTCTGAATGGCATTCACCGCGATAGGAAATCTCACTTGGTTTGTGGACCCGCTATTCGGTTTCGCCCAAGCCGCAATGAAGGGGACTCGTGTCCCGCCTTCGTAGTGCGAACCCTTTTTGCCTCGTAGCGGGGCTGCGCATGCAACTTCATGTTCATGACCGAGCGGTGCGTCGGAACCGTTGTCTCCTAGGAAAAAGACAAGCGTATTCTCTGCCACGCCAAGTTGATCCAAATGATCGAGAAGATCACCAAGCGATTTGTCCATTCCTTCGATCAACGTCGCAAACGCTTGAGCTTGCGGTGACTTACCCGAGTTCTTGTAGTTTGCAGCAAAACGAGGGTCGGAGTTGAAGGGGCCGTGTACCGCATACTGAGGAAAATACAGAAAGAAAGGTTTGTCCACTTTGACCGCATCCGCAACGTGCTTCTTAGCTTCGATGGTGAGCGCCTCGGTTAGAAACGTTTCCGTGCCGTGATACTTCTCCAAGCTAGGCACCGCCGCAGGAGCCGTCTTTTTTACCTCTCCACCTTCGTTGCCGTAGTTCTGCTTCCCGTAGTAGCTGGCAGGTGCTCCGATGGAAGCGCCACCGACATTGATATCGAAGCCAAGGTTTTTCGGATCAGAACCTTCGGAGTCTCTCGGGCCGAAATGTCCTTTGCCGACGTGAATGGTGCGATAGCCGTTGGCCTGCATCAAGCTCGCAAGTGTGACATCGCCCTTTTTCAACCCTCTCCAATTCCACTCAAGTGGGCCATTGGGTCCTGCGTTGTCTTTATCGGGATTGATCCAGTTTGTGGTGCGATGCCGAGCGGCGTTTTTACCGGTCATGATCGCGATACGAGTCGGCGAGCAGACGCTCATGGCGCAAAAATCATTGAAGCGAACTCCGCGCGAGGCGAGTCGCTCCATGTTTGGCGTCCGATAGTAATCGTTCAACGGATATCGTTTCGGTTTGCCCGATTCATCGGTTAGAAAGGGAACCGAAGTGTCCATCACCCCCATATCATCAACAAGCATAAGGACAATGTTCGGACGGGTGCTATTTTGGGAAAACCCATACGATTGGCTAAAAAGAAAGGACACTAGTAAGGAAAAAACGAAGATCGTTTTCATCGAGTTTTGACTTTCAGAGTAGTAAATGCTTTTGATGGCTCGAAATTGCGTCGGCCTGAGAGCGGCTTATCACGCTATGCGATGCCCCCGAGTTTAACTCGGGGGATAATTACCATTACTCTAGAATAGCAACTTCTCAGCATCCCGAAACAGCGTTAGAAACACTTTCGGTGTCCAGCGTAGATTTCAAAACGGGTGCAATACAATACACTAGTTCGACTGTGCTAAGTCCGGAATTGAGACCCCAACCAGCTCGTCTGGTTGGTGAATAAGTTTTGCAGCTAAGCTAAGATGTGCAGTTGAAAAATCCTCCCCCATTCCCCGCATCCCGCCGCCGGAGGCGTCGGGATGCGGGAGCAGGGCGGCGGGGTGGCGGGGTGGCTTTAGTTTTAGCCGCTAAACTCCTTCACCCACGGCCAAAGGCCATGGGGGTCGAATTTAGTACAGACGATCTACGCAATTATTTTGTCGATGACGTTGCCGGCTACGTCGGTCAATCGAAAATTCCTACCTGCATAGCGATAAGTTAACTGCTCGTGATCTAACCCTAACAAATGCAAAATGGTCGCGTGCCAGTCATGCACATGGCACTTGTCCTCAACGGCTTGGTAGCCATGCTCATCAGTAGCGCCGTAGCTAAAGCCACCCTTGACACCGCCACCTGCCATCCATGTTGTGTAGCCCTTGTGATTGTGGTCCCGTCCGTCTCCGTTCGGTGCGTCGGGTGACCGACCGAATTCGCCACCCCATATTACCAGCGTGTCCTTTAACAACCCTCGTTGCCTTAGGTCGGTCAACAAACCTGCAATTGGCTTGTCAATCTGATTGCAGTTTTCAGGTAGCTGAGTCTTGATGCGTTGGTGATGATCCCAATTGCCGTGCGTCACTTCCACAAATCGAACACCGGATTCAACGAAGCGACGGGCCATCAAGCATTGTCGCCCGAAATCGTTGGTGTCCTCTTCGTTGATACCGTACATGGCCATTGTCTTTTCCGATTCTTTGGAAATGTCCATGAGATCAGGCAGAACATCTTGCATGCGGAAAGCGAGTTCATACGATTCGATAACACCCTCGACATCGGGCTGTTGGATGTCCCGTTCTAGTTTTTGTCGGTTAAGACTTTGAATGAGATTGATTTGATTTCGTTGAGACTGTTTCGATTGCCGAGGATTCGAAATGTCGGGCAGTTGCGGTCCACTGTTCGAAGCACCGCGCATGGCCTGTGCGGGACCACGGCCTTGTGGTCGTCCCACCTTGGTCCCCTGATAAATCGCGGGCAGGAATGCGCTGCCGAAACTTTGGGCTGAAGCCGTTGGCGGATTGAGCGCAATAAATCCCGGCATACTATCATTCTCAGTTCCCAAGCCGTACAACGTCCAAGCACCCAAAGATGGCCGAATGAACTGGGCATTGCCAGTATGCATTTGCGTCATGGCTCTCGGATGCGTCGGCTGGTCGCAATGCATCGAACGGATCAACGACAACTCGTCCGCATGCTTACCCAGTTCTGGAAAAAGTTCTGAAATCCACAAGCCACTCTTGCCCTTTTGCTGGAACTTCCATGGCGAAGGCATCAGTTTGCTGCCGCCGTATTTTCCTCCTTTGCCGGCATCGGCGGCAAGTTGCGGCTTGTAATCAAACGTGTCAACATGTGACGGTCCCCCCTGCATGCACAAGAAGATCACTCGCTTGGCAGTGGCTTTGAAATGGGGTGCCTTTGGAGCGAGCGGATGCAATCCGGATTCTTGGTCTGCGGCTGCAGTGCTGAGTCCGGCAAATGCCAAATAGCCAAATCCTGCTGAAGCGGTCTGCAAAAGCTCACGCCGAGAAACAGTTGGGTACTGGAAATTCATGGTTGGTCCTTAGTTGATCAAACGGAACTCAGCCGAGCATAGAAGGGCTTGGCAAAATTGACTCAATGCTTGGAAAACTCTTTGTTCAGCTGCAATTTTCTTGCCATCATCTGCTTTGCGGAAAAAATCGGAGGCAGTGCGGAGCTCTTTCTGCGTTACCGTCCGTCCATAAACTAACGAAAAGGCTCTGGCAATGCGTTCGCTCTGGTTGCTCGAACTGCGAATGAGTTGTCTCGCAATCGCATCACTTTGTTCAAGCATGAATGGGTTGTTGAGTAGGAACAACGCTTGGTCAGATGTGTTGGACGTCTCGCGACTTCCGACAACGAGGCTAGGTTCGGCAAAATCAAAAACGTCAAGGGCTCGAGGCAACGAGTTGCGAGCGATTGGCAAATAAACGGAACGCGAATAGTTCGGAGCTTCGAACGGGCTCGGACTGGATGAACGACCGCCTCGAACTGCCTTCAATGCTGGGCGCCCCAGCATTGATCCGGATTCAGTTCCAGCCGCCGCTGCGAGTGCGATTGGAGGGATCGATACAGGTCCGTTTGGTCCAATGAGGGTCGTTCCAAAGGAAGCAATAAGCGAGGCCTTTGGGCGACTCAATTCAATTTGACCACTGATCGCCAAGATTGCATCGCGGATTGCTTCAGCGTCGAGTCGTCGAACATTTGCTCTCGAAACGAAGTTGTTTTCAGGATCAGCTTCAAAACGAGCTTTGTCATACGCTGACGAAAGTCGATAGACACGCGATGTTACAATTGATCTAATGGTGTGTTTCACCGACCATTTATTGTCCATAAAGTCTACCGCCAAGTAGTCGAGCAAAGCTGGATTCGATGGAGCTGGTCCTGAAGCACCGAAATTCTCTGGCTCATTCACGATAGCCTTGCCGATGAGATGTTGCCAAACGCGATTGGCCATCACACGAGCGGTAAGCGGATTTTCACGAGCGGTAAGCCATTCCGCAAACTCGCGACGACCAGTGGAGTTTGATGGTAGTTTAACTTGCTCTTTGCAAAGCACTTGCACAAAGCCTCGTTTCACTTCCTGGGCTGGCTGGTCGATTTCACCACGTACCAACAGTTTCGCATCGCGCGGTCGATCGGCTGCTTGGGCACCCATGCATAGCGTCATTGGATTGCCATCGCTGTCCACGGTGTTGATTCGACTGCTAATTTGGGCAACAATTTGATCGAGAATCGCGATACTCAAGAAACTCGAACGAGGAGCTGCGCCATCCTTACTTTTTTCTGGCTGCCTTTGAGCTCGTCGAGCGTCGGCGTATTCTTTTTCTCGCTCCTCCAATTGCTTCTTGAGACCAGCAAGTTCTGTTTTGGAGAGCGGTTTGTCGTTCGGATTGGGATCGTTGAGGGGCAGGATAATGAGATTGCTTTCTTGGCGGCTTCGTTGGCTTCGCATGCCACCGAACATCGTTTCCGTGCTTTGAAAGATGCCAGCCAGGGCATAGTAGTCGGTCTGTTGTATGGGATCGAATTTGTGATCGTGGCAGCGAGCGCAGGCCACAGAAACGCCGAGAATTACGCGTGTTGTAGTATCGATCTGCTCGTCGATGAGATCAGCCTGGAACTGCCGTGGATTCCTTTCCGTGAGAGTCTTCGGGCCGATGGCTAAAAAGCCGGTTGCAATCAATTGTTCGGCAAATTTCTTGTCGTCTTTCGTTGGAATCAAATCTCCTGCAATTTGTTCTCGAACGAACTGGTCATAGGGTTTATCTTTATTGAAGGAATCGATGACATAGTTTCGATAACGCCACGCATTGGGAAAAGTCATATCGACTTCTTTGCCGCTCGATTCCGCGTAGCGAGCAATGTCGAGCCAATAGCGCCCCCAGCGTTCACCGAATTGCGGACGCTTCAGCAAATCATCGGCCGTTTGCGAGATCGCCGATTCTGGATTGGTTTTCCAACTCGCAAGAAATACATCCACTTCTTTGACGCTCGGCGGTAAACCGATCAAATCAAAATAGAGGCGGCGAGCAAGTGTCGTTGGCTCAGCATCGTTGGCAGGCTCCAATCCGTGTTCGCCCCACGATTGAGCAACATGTCGATCGATATCAGTTTTGGCCCAACTTGTATGTTGGGATACTTTGGGTTCCGTTTTTATAGGCGCCTTGATTGACCAAAACTCCTTTCCGGTTGCGATGTCCTCTGGAGTCACTTTCGAATGAATAACGACGCCGGAACTTACACGAGGATCGGGTGCTCCCATCTCAATCCACTTTCGAAAATCCTCGATCACGGCTCGTGGCAGAGGATTCTTGGGTGGCATTTTGAAATCGCTGTAGTTGATCGCACTCCATAGGTTGCTCTCCGCAAGATTGCCTGGAACAATAGCCGGTCCCGATTCTCCACCAGCCAACATCGCATCTCTATTCTCAACGGACAACCCACCGCGGATACCTTGCCCATCCGCCGAATGACAGCGGTAACAATGCTCCACCAAGACGGGCCGAATCTTGGCTTCAAAAAACTGCACGCTTTCGGTTGACAGCGGCTGTTCAGCTTGGCCGAACGCCATAGCTCCAGTAAACAAAGCAGATGCGAAACATGCAATCGTTGTGAAATCGGTTTTGGAAGTCATACCATTGCTCGGTGAAATTAGGAGTATCAAGTGAAGTTCTTTGTAGCCTCAATGCGCTAGCATGAGGGCCGGAGCGCTAGCATGAGGGCCGGATTTGCAAGCGATCGTGGTCTTCCAGCCCGCACGCTAGCGCGTTGCGGCTCAAAAAATAAGTGCCATTCGGCTGGCGAGCCTCGTATTATTGGCCAACCAGTATTAGCTTGACGACCTCAAATTATTCAATGGGTCGTTTGGGCTTAACGCCGCCTCCGCCGTTGCCATCTTTGCCTGGACGCTTACCCGCTCCCTCCTCCATCCGTGCAGCCACTGCAGCGAATTCTGATTTCGAGATTGAGCCGTCACCGTCTTTGTCGACCATACTCAATCGATCGCGCATGCGTTCCGGGATCTCATCTCCGGTTAGCTTGCCATCTCCATTTGCGTCACGCGTTTCGAACATTTTGCCCATCATGGGACCGTTGCCAATGCCATTCGGACCGGGCCCAGCTAGCCCGCCAGGCATTTTGCTCATATCTGGCCGCATTTCCTCTGCGCTAATGACTCCATCGCCGTCTTTGTCCAATTGCATAAGAGCCTTCGAAGCGTTGGCTATTTCGGTTGCGGAGAGCGTTCCGTCCTGATCTGTATCGAGTACCTTCATGATTGGTAGCATTTGCAGCATCGCCATCGGTCCACCAG
>JAYTVL010000121.1:0-2251 GCA_043744075.1 Pirellula sp.
TCGCGGGTAAGCCGTGGGGATGCCAAAAAAAGCCGAGCCGCGTCGATACCGGAATCCGCTGCATACCTAGCTTGTATCGATTCTCCCGCCAATCGCGACTCCTCGTGGCCAATCAACATCGATTGGGAAAACGCCAAAGCACTCAACGTAATGGCGGCAAGCACGAGCATGACCGCCAACAAAATAAATGCCCTGCGATTTGCGGTTTCCGTTTCCACGCGACGTTGTTTGGTTTTTTTCATGGTTGTCTTTATCCCTATAAACCGACGGAACCCATGCCCGTATCCGTTGAACCAGAAGCCGTTGTGCCTTGAGGTGCGACAAGCAATTGTGCCCCAGGAATGATCGTATTGGTGGAATAGACTTCAACGCCATATTCCTTCATCATGTCAGCGTTGATCGAGGATATGGCAATGCCTGGAGCGAGCGGATTCGATTTCGATTTGCTCTCCCGTTGCATGGCAATAGTGATCTTGACCACCTGCGGTAACCCTTGCGTACTGCCGTCCCACTGAATTTGCCAAGCAGTACCGTCGAAATACTGAAACTCGACCGCGAGCACCTCGGGCGCGATCAGATCGCCTGTTCGCAACAGTTGATCGCTCTGTCCAACTTCATAGGCATATTGTGTGACGGCTCGATCCACGGAACGCCGAACCAAACCACCGTTGATCGCCGAAACCGCGTTGGAATTCAAACTGGCTGCTTGTTGACTAAGCTGTCCTAGAGAATCCTGAACGCCATCACTGCGAGGAGCTTGAACATAGTACCCCACAGTTTTGACATCGCTCGGCATATCGCCTAAGGATCCCAAGGAGGTATTACCCATCTTGGGGTAGTATTCATCGGGTCGAGGCAAACGGCTCAAATCGATTTCAATGGACGTGCTGGAACCATAAATCCCTGGTGGCAAGGACGCTGGGGCGGTCGACGCGGGTGCTTCACTCGCAGTTGGGCCGCTGGCCGCTCCCCCGCTACTGGGTGCACCACCACTTGCAGCCCCACCAGTCGGTGCTCCACTTGAGCCACTCCCGCCTGCACTGGCACCACCCGCTCCTCCACCAGCGGAAGCACCGTCGCCTCCACCTCCACTTCCACCACCGCCGCCCGAACCCGTGTCGGTCGACAGAAGTTGCACCAGTCCAGACGTGTCAAACTGTTGATAACGGACTGTGGTCCGAACATCCTCCGCAATCATGTTGAGAATCGCTCTCGCCATTTGTGCTTGCCGAACACTATCTCGGCCTGTCTGTTGATTGACCAAATAAAGCTGAATTAAACCGCCAATAAGTCCTGCGATCACCCCGGTCAACGCCAGCGACAAGATCAACTCCAGCAACGTAAAAGCACCGCGCTGTCGCTGACGAAATTGTCGCCTTTTGCTCCGCAAAAGTGCGTTAACGAATCGCACTTTCGCGGAGCGAAAGGCGACAATAGCGGATTGAGCATTGTCTATTCGAACACTCATTGCACACCTCCAGCGGAACCCGTTGAGCTACCGGTCGACGCAGTTGCGGTCGGAGGCGTATCGAGCCCTAGGCTAGGATCGATCATCCATCGGACAATGAAAAACAACTCTGGATTGGAGGTTGACGAGTTAGGTTGATCCGTCACGCTGAGACGAACACCGATCATGTTCGGGCGTTGCGCCGACTCGGTCTGGATTTGATAATAGAAATTGCCTTTGCCGGAGTCCGTAATCTGAGTCCAACTCGAGGTAGTCAAAGGAATGGCGCCCGCCAACACTTCGGACATTTTCGATTCGCAGAGCATCTGAGCGGTCGCTAGTCGTTGGGCCAGCAAACCGTTGTCGGTGGCTTGTTTCGTAATTTGTGCCAACAGTCCAGCAGCCACTGCCAAAATGGAGAGCGCCAATACGACTTCGAGCAATGACAAGCCTGCATGAAGAGACTTACGTGGTTTGGCGTTCAAGTGTAGCTCGGCACTCCGTGCCGAGATCAACGGCACGGAGTGCCGTTCTACACTAGGCTCCGTTTCTATTGTGTTCATAGTTTTAGCACCTTGCAAGCAGCGTTCACGGAGAAGCAATGGAGGCCAAACGCAAGGTCTTCAGTTGCCCGGTCACACCGCGAAGCTGGATTGCCATGCGTCGTCCCTTGCTGTCCGCCAAGATGATTTGCGCCGTGGTGCACGAACCGTCCGGGTAAAGCAAAAGGGGTGAGGAAAGCCCCGACCCATCACCTTGAGATGAACCCACGTCGGTCGGAACAGTTCCGCCCGCCTGCTGGAT
>JAYTVL010000122.1:0-28035 GCA_043744075.1 Pirellula sp.
TGGGACGAGGAGGATTCGGGGTGGTCTATCTCGCTTTCGACGAGCAGCTTGAGCGCAGGGTGGCAGTCAAACTCCCGCATCCGCGTTTCGTGCTGCGCCCAGAAGATCGAGAGATATACATCCAAGAAGCAAGGATGGTAGCTAGTCTTGAGCATCCCAACATCGTCCCGGTTCACGAAGTCGGAAGCACTCCGGAATATCCAATCTTTATCGTTTCCAAGTACATTGTTGGCCATGACTTGGCCGCGGAATTGAAAAGAACGACTCCTTCATTTCTTCAAGCTACCCAATGGATCATTGAACTAGCCGACGCCTTGCGGGCGGCTCATAAGCAAGGCATCGTCCATCGCGACATCAAACCACAGAATACACTGATCGATCGGGAAGAACGAGTCTATTTGCTAGATTTCGGTTTGGCACTGCGCGATGAAGACGTTGGAAAGAGGTTGTTGGCTGGCGGTACTCCGGCTTACATGAGTCCCGAGCAAGCACGCGGCGAAGGCCACCGCGTCGACGGGCGCAGCGATATATTCAGCCTTGGGATCATGTTCTATGAATTGTTGGCTGGCCGCCGTCCATTCCAAGGCGATTCGCAACAAGCCCTCTTCGAGCAAATCACCGAGCTTGATCCGAAACCGCTTCGTCAATGGAACGAATTGGTTCCGCTAGAACTTGATCGCATTTGTTTCAAGATGCTGGCCAAGCGGAAATCAGAACGCTACTCAAGTGCCAGGGATCTCGTCGACGACTTAAAGGCCTTTCTACTTGCCAATTCAAAATCAGCTTCATGGCAACCCGCAGCGAATCGCCAAAGTGATTCCGACGCTACTGACACGCAGCGATTAGGGCAGACCCCAACACCGCATACTGCAACACCAACCTCGGGTTCCAGCCGACTGAAGATTATGCCCAAAGGATTGCGGTCCTTCGATCAACGCGATGCCGATTTCTTTTTGGAGCTGCTGCCTGGTCCTCGCGATCGTGACGGCCTGCCTGAGTCGATCGGATTCTGGAAGTCTCGAATCGAAGAACGCGATGCGGATCAAACGTTTCCCGTCGGTTTGATTTATGGCCCGTCGGGATGCGGCAAGTCGTCGATGATGAAAGCAGGGCTACTGCCGAGATTATCACCGGAGGTTATCGCCGTCTATTTGGAAGCTTCGCAAGTAGATACCGAACAAGCATTGCTCGCGGCAATTCGAAAGAAAGTTGATCACAGAGAAGCCGATGTGGCCTCGAGCCTATCAAACCTATTAAGCGAGATTCGGCGTGGAAGGATTCTTCCGCGTGGCAAAAAGCTCGTCATCGTAATCGATCAGTTCGAGCAATGGTTGTTCGCTCATCCGACGGCCGTTGGCGAACCACTCTTGGAATCACTCCTGCAATGCGATGGTTCACGAATCCAAACCGTCGTCATGGTCCGCGATGATTTTTGGATGGGAGTGACTCGGTTCTTCCGTGACCTGGATATTCGATTGCTCGATGGAACGAATTCAACTTCTGTAGATCTATTCGATATTAATCATGCGGTGAAAGTCCTACGAGCCTTTGGTCGGGCTTTTGGGAAATTGGACGAGAACGACAAGATCCAACGGAACGAACGCGAACAGTTTATGCGTGAATCCGTAAGTGGACTTGCGGAGGGTGGAAAAGTAATCTCCATTCGATTGTCGTTGTTCGCTGAGATGATGAAGTGCCGCCCATGGACTCTTGCATCCTTGAAAGAAGTTGGTGGAGCTGCAGGAGTAGGTGCGACTTTCCTCGAGGAAACCTTTTCTTCACACAGTGCACCGCCGCTGCACAAATACCATCAAGAAGCCGCACGAGCTGTCTTGAAGTTGATGCTACCCGAAGCCAACACGGAAATCAAAGGCCGCATACACTTAGCACAAGAAATGTTAGTAGCATCAGGCTACGAGTCTCGACAGCAAGACTTTCAGGACCTGATCCGTCTACTCGATAACGATCTCCGGCTGATCACGCCGGTCGACAATACTGAGCCACAAGCGTTAGCCGCAACTACAGTTGAAACATCCTCGACAAAAACGACGCTAGCGTCCGCAGCTCAAACGAAATACCAGCTCACACACGATTACTTAGTCCCATCACTGCGAGATTGGTTGACCCGCAAGCAAAAAGAGAGCCGAAAAGGGCGGGCGGAACTAAAGCTAGAAGAAAGGATCTATCAGTGGCGGACTAAACAAGAAAACCGCTACTTGCCAAGCGTTTTCGAGTGGATGAACTTTCGCTGTTTAACAAGCCCTAGGTCATGGACTGAACCTCAGCGAAAGATTATGCGCAAAGCAGCCGGGGTACATATTACTCTTTGGGGCAGTATCTTTGGGACCCTATTCGCCATCGGTATCCTGAGTTCAGAGTACGTCGCTTCACGAGAAAAAATTGCAGCTATTGAACAGAGTATTAGAGGACGAAATTTGCAAACCCAGAATACGCGCTTGGTGGTTGACACTCTTCAGTCCACAAGAGATGAACGGATTCCATTCTTACTTGAAAATATGGCGTCATTGCCCCCCGATTTGGTAAAAGCAGAACTTCGCACACGCTTCGCCGAAGTTAAAGGGCAACAGAAGTTATCGCTCGCTTACGCATTGAGTCACTATGGCCAAGTCGAAGTCGACGCAATTGTCGCTGGAGCCATCGACAAAGACACGCGAGGGACGGAAGTCAGCAATATTGTAACAGCTCTCATTCAATCGAAGGAATTAGCATTGCCAAAAATATTAAAGGAGGCCGATTCCGCCACAGAAGAAAAAGAATGGAAAATAAAAACGAGGCTTGCAGTAATTGCAATGTACCTTGGCGATACTTCGATTGCCGCGAAGATGTTGCATGCGGAGCCAAATCCTGTACAGCGGACTGAATTCATTGCGGAATTCCCCTACTGCAGTGGAAATATCGTACAGGTAGCAGACATTCTTCAGCGAACTGACGACGCCGATTTCCGTTCTGGAATATGTTTGGCAGTGGGAAGCATCGAGCGAGCAGATATTCAAGTCCAAGAAGGTCTGCAAAAGGTTCTTGAACAGTTGTATGCCAACTCATCGGATTCTGGTACGCACAGCTCAGCGGGTTGGACCATGCGACAATGGAAACTGAGTCTGCCAACAATTGAATCAACACTACTACCTGTCAATGAGAAAGCCTGGTGGCGCACGCCGTTGAATTTAACGATGGTAAAAATTGAGGTTGGATCGGTCGAAAGTAAAAGGTCCGTCGTAGTCGGAGAACCGTTTTGGATCAGCGATTGCGAGATTTCAATCGGGCTTTTCAACCAGTTCATTGATGATAAAGGAGCTACTCAACGACCTGATGATTGGGAAGGAGCGAATACCTTCGGTAAGAAGATAGATGACATGCATCCCGTTCAAACAATTAGTTGGGAAGATGCGGTTATGTTTTGCAACTGGCTCAGTGAGAAACATGGCTTGAACAAATGTTACGAAATTGAGTTGCTGACGAATCCTTTGAAAACAGATGCGGAAATCAGTCAGAAGTACAAGACGAAATTGCTTCCGGCAAATGGCTTTCGTTTACCAACACAAGATGAATGGGAATACTCATGCCGCGCGGGTTCGACCACGGATTTTTCGAGCGGTGTTGTGGTGGAACAATTGAAAAAGTACGCTGTGTTCAACGATTCACAGACGTATCCCTGTGGTTCCAAGTTATGTAACCCTTGGGGACTCTTTGATATGCACGGAAATGTCGTTGAGTGGTGTGAGGATTCACCAGGTTCAAGTCGACTACGCCGTGGTGGCGGTTGGATCAACCCGAGCTACTATTGCGAGTCTTGGAACAGTTACCCGAACAACCCCGCTTACCGCGACTTTAATGGCGGATTTCGAGTGGCTCTGGGTTTGGGTTCGAGTCAAGTTGCCAACGGCGTCCCAAGCGAAAACAGGTAGGCCGCCAGTGACTCAATGCAGTGCTGCCGCCCTGTGCAAGAACTGCGCTCCGCCGAATTTCGATGCAAGACGGGCGGTGAGTGGATTCGCCACATCGATTTGAATTTCAATCTCGGGTGTGCCGTCTGATTCACTGCGATCCCTAATCTCAGCCGACGACTCTTCCCCTTCCAACAATGAATCGGTTTGCGTGTGTGTCAAGGAATTGAGTTCGTCAACGATTGCCAACACATCCAAAAGAGAAACAACTTTGTCATCATTCGTGTCAAGAAAATAGTCACGGCAAAAAGCAATGTCAATGCAAGTAGTCGAGTCAAAAGGGTTGCGAACGATGCTATTGATACCCGCTTCGCGTTCACGGTTCAAGGCGTTGATAACAATAAGTGCATCCAGTGGTGTAACGAGACTATCGTTATTAACGTCGTTCGGATTAAATGGGTTATGAGAAACATCATCAGCCATCAGCTGACGTGACTCCAGTCTCTCAATGTCGAGCCTGAAGCTGGACCTCTTGCGAGATCGATTCGATGGTTTTTTTGGTAGTGACTTGCGATATTCACGCGACGTCTCCAATACCGATTTCAACCATAACATGGCTAGTTCTCCTAAAACGGGGGGGGCATTGGCCGATCCAACAACTGAGATCTGGCTAACAACTAGTAAATGGGAAAAACGGTTCGGTCAGCGACAGACAATCTGAAAAGTGTTCAACGGGCCTTTGGGTGCCCAGGAATCTACCGAACGAAAGGTGGCTCCGAATTCCTTTGTTGCATATTGCTTCCGCTTTTACTCGTATTGCTTATCGCGAAGGCGAGCGGCAGAATCAAACATACCAAGTGGCATGGGCGTCCCGCCCATGTTTTGACGGGCGAGACGCCCGTGCCCCGAGATGGCTACGGTAGGATTTCAACTGCCCCTCGCCTAATTGCATTTTTGCCTAGTTTATCCCCCCCTGATTGTGTTCTGACCGCTAACTATCAAGAATGATGTCTTGTAAAAATCGGGTTCCCTGTTTTCAGAGCAAAGTTTTCATGCAATGGATTCCATGTCCTTCGACGATCTTATGGTGCGCTTGCAATCCGGCGATCAAGATGCCGCCTTCAAAATCTTTCAAGATTATTCAAACCGATTAGCAGGCTTAGCACGGAAGCGATTGCAAGGAGCATTGGCTGGCAAAGTGGACCCAGAAGATGTTTTGCAGTCGGTGTTTCGCAGCTTCTTTCTTCGACAGCAAGCTGGTCAATTTCAACTCGACGGCTGGGACAGTTTGTGGAGTCTGCTAACGGTGATTACGATGCGAAAATGCGGAAAGCAGTTGGATTATTTCCATGCCGCCTGTCGCAACGTGGGGCGTGAAACTTCACCGCCGCAGAACGACGACGAATCGTACGCAGCCTGTCTCGCGATTGCTACAGATCCGACGCCTCAGGAATCGGCGTCGCTTATTGAAACGATTGAGCTGATATTATTAGAATTGAGCGACCGGGACCGACAGATCGTTGAATTGACATTGCAGGGTACGTCACCTGCAGAGATCAGCGAAGTAGTGAAATGCAGCGAGCGAACTGTGGAACGAGTTCGAGCGAGGCTTCAGCAAAAACTTATGAGTATGATCGAGTAAAGCACCAACGGGTGAGATAGCAAGGCGAGGGTTGTAAGGTGACGAGTAATCCGGTTGAAGAAGACTACAGAAATACGATTCGTTTCAACAACGAGGCGAAGATCGAGGAATTCGAACAAAAATGGCTTAATGGCCTAGTAGCGGAGAGTAGCACGAATGTCCTCAATCGTGCTAATTGTTATCGCCTGGACGACAGTTCCCAGTGGTAACGGCTTTGGGGCGATTGTGAAGTGTTCAATGTAGTCATCGCCGCTGATCCCGTCAGCGTTACCATCGAGGCCACGACCAATCAAATCTGCAATCGTCCCTTTTCACATGTTGTCGATGTTTTCGAATGCAATTGATGGAGCCGGCAACCGATCATACCCGCCCGCGATTCTTAGCCCGATCCTTTCTTAGGATCGGCAGTACAAGTACCGTCCTGTAGCCATGTCAATCTCTAGGAAATTCTGTTCAACCAGGACTTCATATAACTCATTTTCGCCGGCGCATTCGACGGATGGTAACGCGAGTTGGACAGGAAGCTCGCTGTTAGTGTCTCCGCGAAATCCTCGCGGGAGTCAGTGTGGTAAAAGCTTACGTTGCCAGTCTGTGCGTTGAACCAGTTAAAATTGAATGAAGGGTTTTCTTGAGTCGTATCCCAATTATGTCCGATCTCGTGGATAACAGTGGCCCAAACCGGGGAGGAGGTCTGGTCAGTTGTGAACGCCAGGTCGGCAACGCGAATATGCCCCCGGCTGTCGTTGTCTGCTAAGACGTTACTGCCGAGATTCACGTTTCGCTCGAATTGCATACCTAATTGGAGACTGCCCGTGACATTGAAGAGCTTGAGCAGCCGAGTATTATCTGTCCGGTCTTGCAGAAGTTTCAACCCAGCGTCTACCTGACGAATTTCTTGCTCCGTCCAAAGGCGATTTCCGTTAACAAAATTGATGCTAGCGTCTACCGACGCGAAGTCCATGATTCCAACCATCACGTTCGTTACTAAAATGTTCTGTCGGGGTTTAAGCCAGAGCAAGAAACGGTCAGAACCGCTGCCTCCGTACAATGTCTCGCGTCCTTCACCTTGGAAACCAGCGAACAACACATCGTTACCGTTCCCGCCGTAAAGGGCATCTTGACCGACCCCACCGTATAATGTGTCGTTGCCGTCGTCTCCGAAGATCTGATCGTTGCCGCTACCGCCATAGAGCGTGTCGTCTCCGGAGCCACCAAAGATCACAATGGGCTTCATAGTGCTGCGGCAGTCGATCAAATCATTGCCAGCGAAGCCGTAAAGCTGGATAGAATGAACGAGGACTGAATCAAATATACCCCATACAACATTGTTCACGCTGACACGGACTTTCCCGCCCGTTTCGGAAACCATGATCTGATCGTCCCTTTCGGTACCTAAAACCTTCATTACTCCAGCTACGGTTATTACTTCGGTTTTGTGCGAGCCCGTAATTCCCTTCTTAACGGCGATTATTTGGTCAGGTTTGCTACCACCTTCCATGACTAGGAATTCGAAATTGACATCCGTCTCTGCAAGGGCCGTTCCCGTTTGAAGACTAAACCGCCTAAACCCAGAGCTACCGTCCAATACGTGAACTTCAGAGGAATGCGTTCCAGATCCACTTTTCTTGATGGCCACTAGATCTGGCTTTCCATCACCATTCCAGTCTGCCATGCCGAATTCAAAAGTACCATCGGTCTCATGAAGTACTGTCCCGGTGTGTAGACTGAACTGTTTGAAGCCAGAGCGACCGTCCAAAATGTGAACTTCAGTGGAATGGGTGCCAGTGCCACTCTTCTTAATGGCGACTAGATCTTGCTTCCCATCACGATTCCAATCTGCCATGGCGAATTCAAAAGTGCTATCGGTTTCATGCAGCGCCGTGCCAGTGTGAACAAGAAATTGTTTGAAGCCAGAGCGGCCGTCCAAGATATGAACTTCGGTGGTGTGCGTGCCAGTACCACTCTTCTTGATAGCGACTAGGTCGGCTGTACCATCGTTGTTCCAGTCTGCCATGGCGAAGGCGAAAGTGCTGTCAGTTTCGTGTAAAGCAGTGCCAGTTTGCACAAGCCAGCGTTGGTAGTTCGAAGCTCCGTCTAGTATATGGATCTCAGTGGATGAAGTGCCTGTGTGACTTTTCTTGATTGCCACAAGGTCGGAAACACCATCGTGGTTCCAATCTGTCGATACAAAATCAAAAGTGCCATCGGTTTCATGCAGAATTGTGCTTGAAACTTCTAGGGGGTTTGCCGCCATTAGTTCGCGAGTTTCCAGTCTTTCCAGGCGAAGCCTGACGCTAGGTCTCTTGCGAGATCGATTCGCCACCTTTTTTGATTTTAATTTGCGATTTACTCCCAATGCCTCCAAAACTGATTTCAACCATAACATGGCTAGTTCTCCTAAACCGAGGGGTTCATTGGCGGATCTAACGACTGAGACCTGCCCAACAGTTGGTAAATGGGAAAACCGGTTCGGTCAGCGACAATTAATCTCAAAATATCTCGACGATACTTGAGATGCGTTGGATTCATCAACACCTGCAGCAACTGCAAACGGGCGAGTTCTTATCGAGAGCGGAAAACATTCTGATTTTTGGCAGACTCGATTCAGGGAAAACGATCCAGTGGTCACATGACTGGTTGGCAAGACACGAACATTGCAACACAATGACCTATCGGCCAACCGTGCTTTCGTTCGCTTTCAGCGAACGAAAGCACGGTTGCGGACGATCGATACGTGGGCGTCGACCGCTAGCCAATATATCTGGCTTCCATCTAGACGACCGGCTGGAGAGCTTAATTAAATTAATTCAACGCCATTCGGATTTCGGCGGAGGATTCGTTTTGGCGGTTTATGTAGCTGTCAGTTGCCGTCCCGCTAGCTATTTCAATTGTGAAAGTTCATGGCGGCATTGATCGCAAAGCAGCTGGTTATTGATTCGTTCGGAAACTGCCAGCGCCACACGCTGGTAAATACAGGGAATCAACCCTGTCGCGACGATGGGGAGCCGGAGGCTGGCATCCCCCAGCATCGGCCTTCTACGCGGGAGACTTTCGGCATTTCTCGCGGTCCACCGAAACTCTTGGTGAGTTCCGCTACCCTAAAACCAAGCTGTAACAAAGCACTGGGGCCAAAAGTTGCAATGCAGATGGTGTGGTCGTTGAGAGAGTTCTCGTCAGGCATTGCGTGAGCAGACACCTGTCAGTCATAATCAACCCGTCGAAAAATATTTAACACACTGGAAGAAAGAAATCCGAAATGATACGATCGATATTATTCTCAATATTTCTGGCCGTTATGGCATTGGTTTCGAATGTCGCACAACCAGCTGAGCCTTCGTTCGTTGACACACGCCCGAACATCGTGCTTGTCATGGCCGACGATCAAGGCTGGGGCGACACGAGCTACAATGGCCATCCAGAACTCAAAACCCCGAACCTCGATTCGCTTGCCAGTAGCGGTCTACGCTTGAATCGTTTCTATACCGCTCATTTCAACTGCTCGCCGACGCGTGCCAGCATCATGACAGGAAGGCATCCCGCCCGCATGGGCACTTTCAGTCCCGGCTCGCCCATTCGCGCTCAGGAATTAACCGTCGCGAAAGTGTTGCAGTCTGCCGGTTACGCAACTGGGCATTTCGGGAAGTGGCATCTCAATGGCAAGAACGGCGACAAAAACACAACCGAGATTCCTGGCCGCGCAATCCTCGCATCGGATCCGCTTTCGCCTGGTAAGATGGGGTTTGATGAGTGGGTCTCGGCCGATAATTTCTTTGATCTTGATCCTGTACTTGGTCGGAATGGCGTGCCGGAAAAGTTTCACGGCGATAGTTCGGACGTCACCACCGACGAAGCGATCAAGTTTATTGAGAAGCAAGCGAACGCGGGCAAGTCGTTCTTGACTGTGGTTTGGTTTGGGTCACCGCATTCTCCTCATCAGGCATTGCCTAAGGACAAAGAACTCTATGCAGCATTTCCTGCAAAGGACCAAGACTACTACGGAGAGATTACGGCCGTGGATCGAAGCGTGGGCCGACTCCGAGCCAGGTTGCGCGAGTTGAAGGTCGCCGAGAATACGCTCTTCTGGTTCAACAGCGACAACGGCGGCATCGCAGGGCCCAAATCCACCGGCTACCTGCGAGGTTCTAAGGGTACATTGTGGGAAGGAGGCCTACGAGTGCCTGGCATCGTTGAATGGCCTGCTCGTATTGGGAAACCCTTCGTCAGCGAGATGCCCTGCTCCACGCTCGACATCTACCCGACCGTGCTTGAAGCCACTGGCGCAATCGCACGGCGTCAGAACCAACCGCTCGATGGCATCAGCCTACTGCCGTTGTTCGATCGCAAGATAGACATTCGTAGCAAGGCGATACCGTTTTGGGCGCACGCCCGCGATCAAGGTGGTCACGCCGCGTTACTCGACTGGCCTTACAAACTGCACACGAATCCCGCGCAAGGCAAGAAAGGCAACAAGGATAGCGGTGACCTTTCCACGGTGATGCTCTACAACGTTGCACGAGATCCAAAGGAAACGATGGACCTCGCGGCACAAGAACCTGAGCGCGTCGCGAAAATGAGCGCCGCCCTCGAAACATGGAAGGCATCCGTTGAGAAAAGCCTCGCCGGTTCGGACTACCCTCCAAATTCAGACAACTAGACCATCCAATCACTGCCATGTCGTTGGCTTCTACTCTAGCTGGGTAGAGCGTTAGAGTATAACCCAATAACGCCCCTTGAGACATACTTATCAGGCGAATGATCAGGCGGTTTAAGGCTTCCCAAGATTCGACCAGCTAAGGCAATCCCGCTTAGGAATGCTCCTTCGACTCTCGGACCTGCACACCAGTCGCCGCACGCACCAAGAAGCGACGCAGGATCGAAAAGGCAATTTTCTGCAAGTGATTGTACCGGAGTGGCGTATCGCCATCGATGTGTAATGCTAAATAGCAATGGAGTTGGAACGTGCCCGGTTGCTTTCCAAAACTCCTGAATCAATTGTCGCTCAACATCATCCTTTGAAGCTTCCATGTGGGATTCGGACCACTCTGACGAAGCATGCAGAATCCAGGTCTCGCACTTTTGAATTCGATCGGGCTTGCTGCTATTGCGTGCGATCCAAGCCAGCGATGACTGAGTGACAAATGCTCCATCGAAGTCGAGTTCCAGTGGTACCGTCGTCGAGAACATGACGCACCAACAACCTCGCATATAAGCTTGCTCGGCGCGAATTGCTAGCTGCGGTACAGCTTGCATGAGAGTTGCTGCTTGAGGCGCCGGAGCCGCAACGACGACAACATCAAAATCACCGAGTTTATAGCCATCACCACTTACCAATTGCCACTTATTCCCGATGCGTTTCAAAGGTGCCACTGTTGATTGGAGAATAACGTCTAGATCTGCTGCAAGGTGTTTGCCGATACCATTCATTCCAGGCGATGCCACGTACCGTTGCGTTCCGCTCTTTTCCTCGTGGATTGAACCTTCAATTAGTGCTACGATGCGACCATTCCATGACTTTACAATGCCGTCATGAACCCACGAGTCTACATAGCGTTTGAAGCATGAATCTCGGGCCGTGAAATACTGAGCACCGTGATCAAAAGAGATACCACTTTCCGTTATGCGGGTCGCCATTCGACCAGCCACTCCGCGGCTCTTTTCAAACAGTTTTACAGGTAGACCATGATCGACAAGCGTACGAGCACAGATGAGTCCCGATATGCCGGCCCCGATCACAGCGACCGTCGGCATTGGATTGCAAATCGGTCTTGTCGCTTGCTTCATAAAGGCATGTGCATCAAGTCGCCCAGAGTGTTCTAACGTTGAGCGGTCTCGGACTGTCCCGAAAATAGGACGTTCTGGCAAAAACGGTTTATCGAATTGCCCAAGGCACCAAAGTATTCCGCCATAGGAAGCTGGGTCTCGGCCATCCAGCGCATAACGATGATTGAGGTCAATCATCGTTTCCAGCGCGCTCTTGGCATTCGAAGTCCATCCTAACAGCGATTTCCCCCAAGTCATGCGTACATTGTTGTGCAGTTCGCCATGCATCAGCAGTGATCGCTGGGCGGCGTCCCAAAGCAAGTCACCCGTTCTCCCTCGAGCCAACGTTTCCATGGAAAGCAATGCCAGTCGCTTATCGTCTTGGTGGTCTGTTAATGTTGCGATCGCCCAATCTGGCAGCGCCGATAATCGTTCGTGATCGGGGCGGTAGAAGCAAAACACATAAGAAAGCTCACGCCAAATGAGAAGTTCGTCGAGAAACTTCTCGGCACCTGAATTCTGGATGCTGGCGGCCTCGCGAGCAATTCGCATCGGAGATACCATTCCATAATGAAGATATGGCGACATCCGACTAACGCCATCGAGCAATGCATCGTTTCTCAATCGAGCGTATTTCCCAAGCCCATGCCGCTGGAATGCCTGCCAGCGCTGATAGCCGGCAACGGAGCCGCCGACTGTCTGTGGCACAGGACCTATCGAATGATCTATATCGCAGGTCGAAATCAGTTCTGCAATATCCACATGTTGAAGATCAACTGGCGGGAACGGAATAAAGTCTCGTTCATCGAGTTTGGATTTTGCAGCGACCGATTCTGACTGACGATTGAGTCGCTCGGCATAGTGCCTGCTTGTTGCGCCGCGAAATTCGAACGCCCGATCGTAGGCTCGTCCAAGCAGTTGCATAGGTACGACGCAAGCAGTATCAACAAAAAGAATCGGAGTTGTCACTACTTTGCTGAGTGCCATCGTCCAGTTTCGAAGAGGAGACACGGGCATGTCCTCGGTGACAACGAAACGAGCCAAACTCGCCAAAGTTTTTAAATGCGGCCCGCGTTGCCCATCGCGTTCCAAATGAAATACATACCCTACATTGAGTTTGCCAATCTCCGCTTGAACATCGCGAGCGCCTTGTAGAATGAAAGTGTGATGGCGATCCGAAGCGTAAGGATAGCGTTCCGAAAGCCCATGATAGACGAGCACTGGCAATTCAAGTGCGTTGGCGATACGAATGGAAACATCAAGTGCGGGATTCTCGCCGACTCGAATTGCAGTCCGCATCCAATAGAGTATGAACTTGCCCGTTACTGGTTGGACCTCCCCTTTATTGAAACGAGTTCGCTCTTTCAAAGACTCAGGCAAAAACTCAAAAATCGATTCCATCTTGTCCGCTTTTTCCCCCTCGCTTCGAGAATACCAATGTTGCACGTTGACTCATTCGATTTCGACTTATCTTTTGTTCCCGCCATCGAAATCCGGCCAGGAAGTCTTGGCATACACATCCAGTATTCCAACGGAGGCAAGGCCTGCAACTGGGATTCGCAAGTTTTTCCAAATCATCTCTCTGATTCCAAGACTTGACGACTTCGTATAGTGTCGTATAACTGAATGTTGCATCAAAGCAGGAGGCGATATCGAGGAAAATGGTTTTCTTGAATTGAATCGCCAATCATCAAATGAGCCGCTCCGTCTTACTACTATATCCTCATCAGCTCTATCGCGATCATGGAACCCTGCAATCTGCCAGCAGCGTCTGGTTGATTGAGGACCCTCTCTTTTTCTCGCAATACGCGTTTCACAGTAAAAAGTTGGTCCTGCATCGTGCGTCGATGAAGAATTTTGCCGACGATCTTGTCAAAAAGCAGAAATCGGTTCGCTACGTTGAGACTCGCGAACTGGCCAACAGTCAGCAAATTGCAGATATTCTTTGTTCAGCGGGTAACGATTCCGTTCATGCGATCGATCCAAACGACGAATGGCTAAAGCGTCGACTTCAGCGGGGCTGCGATGAACGCGGAATTCGTCTGATCTGGGTTGAGGATCCGGCTTTTCTGACTTCTACTTCCGTTCAAAAAGATTGGCTGAGAGATCGCCAAAAGTTCTACTTCACCGATTTCTACAAGCAACAGCGAACAAGGCTTGGCTATCTGATGGAAGACGGCAAGCCGCTCGGTGGAAAATGGACGTTCGATACCGAGAATCGAAAAAAGTTGCCTAAAGGCATCTGTATTCCAGAACCCTGGACGCCAGCAAAGCATCCAGCCGTCGACGAAGCTATAAAATACGTTCAACGAACATTTCCGAATGCGATTGGAGAAGCAGATGGATTTTCGTACCCTATTTCGCATATCGATGCAGAGGCCTGGCTTCGCCAATTCCTGCAGGATCGCTTCGCTTCGTTTGGGGACTATGAAGATGCCATCCACAGTGAGCAAACCTTTCTATTTCACAGTGTCTTGACGCCGATGCTGAATATCGGACTCCTGACGCCAAAACAAGTCGTCGACGAAGCACTCGCCTTTGTCGATTCCTATCCGCTCAATTCTGTTGAAGGTTTTGTTCGACAAGTGATCGGTTGGCGTGAGTTTGTTAGAATGATGTATTTGCATGTTGGTATATTGCAACGAACCAGCAACTATTGGAACTTCAACAAGCCCATGCCAAAGGCTTTGTACAATGGTACGACTGGAATAGTTCCCGTCGATCGAGTCATCATCCGTGTCATCAAGCATGCGTATTGCCATCATATCGAACGGCTGATGATCCTCGGTAATTTCTTCGTACTTTGCGAGATTGATCCGGACGAAGTCTATCGTTGGTTTATGGAATTGTTCATTGATGCCTACGATTGGGTCATGGTTCCTAATGTGTATGGTATGAGCCAGTATGCGGACGGTGGCGTGATGACGACAAAGCCGTATATCAGTGGTTCGAGTTATATTTTGAAGATGAGCAACTTCGGAAAAGGCGAATGGTGCCCAATTTGGGATGCACTCTACTGGCGATTTATCTCGAAACATCGGGAATTTTTCAAAGCGAATCCGCGGATGAGTGTTATGGTTAGTCAGCTTGACAAGATGGGCGGCAAGCTATCTGAGCATCTGCGGATTGCTGAAGATTTCTTGAAACGCTTGCACGGCGTTTAGTGACAATGCGGCGTAACGATTCTTACCTTTTGAATCCAGTTTTTCTGGCAGGAGCAATACTTGTCGCGAGCGGCCTGTTTCATCTTGCTTGGATGTGGGCGACGGGCGCCGCATGGTCCGGTCCACTGTCGCCGCGCAAACCAAGTCTATTCGGCATCTCCGGTGGTATCACGATTTGGTCGATTGCGTGGGTGCTCAAACAATGCAATCCATTTCGATACGATCAGGCATTCTCTAGACTGATGGCAGGTGGCTTGCTTACTGAAGTCGGGCTCATCACGATTCAGTTTTGGCGAGGAGTTCCGTCTCACTTCAATCGAGCCACGATACTTGACTCAGCCATCGAGTCGACGATGCTGGTGTTGATATTCCTTGTTACGGCAGGCGTGGCTTGGCTGTGTTGGCGTTCTTTTTGCCTGGTCCCAATGGCGGAAGCACGTTCGATTGCGATCCGTGCTGGACTGTGGTTGCTGCTCGTCTCATGCGGTCTCGGCTTCATGACGACAATCCTTGGCAATATTAATATTGCCAACGGGCGTTCGCCGGAAACTTGGGGACGCGCGGGAGTTCTCAAGTATCCGCATGGTGCAGCACTTCACGCCATTCAGACTCTGCCTATGGTTGCTGCACTTCTTCACGGGTTGAACGTATCGAACAGCGCAAAAATCATTCGCCAATTGGTTTTTTCGCACATTTTCTTTCTGGGGTATGCGATTTGGCAAACCCTTCGTGGTCGGTCGCGGTTCGAAGTCGACCTTGTCGGCGGCGCTCTCCTCATCGTTTCGATTTCACTTCTTATGCTGCCGATCGGAGCAGTTCTCTTTGAGTTGATTTCAAAGGCGTACCGATCTCGGTCCACTTCGTTAAGTCAAATCCCCCAATCAAAACGCTCACAATGAAACTTAAAGATCTAAAGTCTGAACATATCGACCGAATCATTCAGATGGCATGGGAGGATCGCACGACGTTCGATGCCATCGAGCAACAGTTCGGAATATCGCCGGGCGAAGTCATTCATCTGATGCGAGCACAACTGAAGCCATCCTCTTTTCGGCTTTGGCGAGTCCGTACAGCTGGTCGAGTTACCAAACATCTCGCGAAACGCAGCTTTAAAATAGGTCGCTTCCGATGTCCTGACCAGCGAGATAAAGGATGATCGATAAACTGTTTTGTATTGATGGTTGTGGCAATAAAGACGCAAGAACCGCTAATCTCAAGCGACCGATTTACGGCGTGGATCTATCATCTGGATGTGTTGCACGTGAGATCCTACTAACCGGTGAATCGGTAGTCGATTTCTTTCAACGGGAGATAGAGGGTCGAACGAATCGCCAGCCTATTTTGATCGCTGCTGACCTGCCTATCGGATTGCCAGACGCGCGGAGCAGTGTTTACGAGTCGGTTAGCGCCATTAGTTTTTTGGATTGGCTGTGTAAGACCCGTTTACGACTAGAGAAAACAAATGAAGATTGGCGCGACGGGCTTATTGTAAGTTCTGTTTTAGATCGAAGTGACAAGAGGCCCTTTGTTAGTTTTGCAAAGGGTGGACAGGCCTCCTTGGCTCGAGAGAAACGTCAGTGCGACGTAGTAGCTGGCGGAGAAAGTCTTTACTGCGTAGATCATGGTGGAAAACAGGTTGGTAAAGCCGCATTGCAGTTTTGGTTTGAGGTCTTGCTGCCGCTTCACGATATGTATCGGGACGAACTAGGGATTTGGCCTTTTGATAGCCTCATCGACAAACGCATCGTCATCGCAGAATGTTATCCAGCCGAATACCAGCGAACGCTGTACGGCAGGAAGATCAAGAAAAGAAATTCGATGGACGTGGCCAAAGCTCTTTCCAATATAGCGCAAGACACAAAGTTGAATCGAAAGATCGCTCTTGCAACATGGATTTATGCCGCATCATCCGAAGATGAGTTCGATATGTTTTCGACAGCGATTGCACTACGCGATTTATTCGTTGGAATCAAAGACCTTTTTTGGCATCCTTCTGAATGCGCTGAGATGGAAGGCTGGATACTTGGCCTTCGACGATAGGATGATTGGCGATTGACGAACTACTACAATAAAATCGAAGCTGATATGGAAATGGAGTTTTTCCGTTTCATAACCCCCAGCTTCCTCGGAAAAAACCATGTCCACAGAGCATACGACTAACTGGCCAGACTTGGCTATCGGACTTTACGACCGCTTAACCGGTCGCAACGCTGAAATAACCTACGAATTCGTCGACCTGCACGTTAAAATTCCAAGCGGGACTGGTCCGAAGGCCGAGCATGCGGAATGGATTTTGAGCGGGTCCATGAAAATTCGCACAGGCGGTTCGGGTAAGCTCCCAAACTGACTATGGTCGGTCGAATCGACGGTACGGTCGACGGCCGGCCAGTGAGCTTGATTGCTGAACGTAAATCACTCGTCTTCGATGTGAGTCGGTTGCGAACTCTAATTATGATCCGACGCGGTTTGCGATCGACTTTTCGCCCGCTACTAACTCTACTCGTTCAAACAGATTTGCGGCTGACTGTTCGAGTAGGATGGTTGGGGAGTTTTGAACTTCTTCCTAATCCCTCGTACTTAGTGAAACTAACGCTCCCTTGCTAGACCACTGAATCGTTGCATGCATTTGAATTAGTCGAGATGAATAGGATAACAAGATGCCTAGTTTAGTATTGCTGACGGGAGCTACCGGTTACATTGGCGGGCGACTTCTTACGCTTCTTCAGCAACGTGACGTTCAAGTGAGATGCTTGACGCGGCGTCCAGAAGCCTTAAGAGGTCGAATCAACAAGCTTACTGACGTTGTCGAGGGCGATGTCTTAGATCCACATTCACTCACAACGGCATTAGAGGGTGTCGAGACGGCCTATTATCTCGTTCATTCTATGGGCGACAATCGCGATTTCGAATCGCAGGATCGCCTCGCTGCTGAGAACTTTTCGAAAGCGGCGACGCAAGCGGGTGTGAGGCTCTTGATCTACGTCGGGGGTCTCGGTAATCCCGATGAAAAACTTTCCAAGCATCTCCGAAGTCGTCAGGAAACGGGTGACATTTTAAGAGCCCATCACGCCCAGGTGATTGAGTTTCGCGCTTCGATTGTGATCGGTTCTGGCAGCTTGTCGTTTGAGATGATCCGTGCACTTGTCGAGCGACTACCGATCATGATCTGCCCGCGTTGGGTTCAAGTAAAAGCACAACCGATTGCGATTGAAGACCTTCTAGCGTATCTCATCGCTGCTCCTGAACTCCAAAAAGGCGCTTCACAAATTTACGAGATAGGTGGACCCGATCAAGTGTCATACGGACAACTCATGCAGGAATATGTCCGGCAACGCAAACTCAGACGGTGGATGATACGAGTCCCTTTCTTGACTCCGTATCTCTCGAGCCTCTGGCTCGGTCTTGTAACACCGCTGTACGCACGAGTTGGACGGAAGCTTGTAGAGAGTCTTCGGAATCCTACGCTAGTCTCAAACAATTTAGCCGAATCTGTCTTCTCCGTCCGCCCTCGAGGCGTTCGCGAAGCGATCGCTCGAGCGATCGTAAACGAAGATCGCGAATTTGCTGAAACGCGTTGGTCCGACGCACTATCGTCAGCCGGCAATACGCTGGCTTGGGGCGGAAACCGCTTTGGATCGCGTCTTGTGGATTCGCGAACGGTCACCGTCAATGTGCCTCCCGAACAAGCGTTCGCACCCATTCGTCGCATCGGCGGTCATAACGGCTGGTATTATGGCAATTGGTTGTGGTCCGTTCGAGGCTTCATGGACTTGCTGATCGGTGGAGTCGGTGTCCGCCGCGGTCGACGCGATCCTGAAAACTTGAGAGTTGGTGATCCACTTGACTTTTGGCGGGTAGAAATCTTTGAACCGTCACGCCGTCTCCGACTTTGCGCCGAAATGAAAGTTCCAGGACGGGCCTGGCTGGAGTTCGAAGTCAGTCCTTGTGAACATGGATGTATCATTCGCCAAACAGCGATTTTCGATCCTCTTGGGTTGGCAGGTCTGTTTTACTGGTATGGCATCTATCCACTTCATAAGCGAGTATTTGCGGGTATGCTCAGGAACTTAGCGGCTGCTGCAGAAGCTACTCGGCAATGATGAAAAGCTTGTCTTCCAGCGGAGGGTAGATACTCGCAGAACAATTCACTCTGCGTTCGGGTCCGAGCAACGCCATATTCGCCGCGGATCGTATCTGGTGCCTCCGGCTTGGGATCGAACGTCTCGTGTTGCGACGGGCCGCCCGATTGAAAAATAAACACGACCGATTTGGCTTTACCAGGACGAACGTCAGTGGACGACGCTTGAGCTTCAAGGCGCATCAAATCACCGAGGCCCATCCCCACCAAGCTCATGCCTCCGACCTGTAGGCCCCGCCCGTAACAAGAAATGTTGTTCCTGCAAAACAGCCTTCGGGCAGACTCTGCTCCCACCACCAAAGATCCAGCAGATAATCCTCCAGGTAGGAGGGCTGCATTTCCGCGTAGGGGTTCACATCAGCAAAAGAATACCGCTTCATCACGAAATTTCTTCTTTCTCATCGAAAAAGGTTGTTCCCCAGCATAGCGAATCGGGAGCGCAATCGGGAGCGCAATCCGCACCGCCCCGAGTACAGCGAAGTGGTTGCTCCGGAAAGACTGACATGGTCAAAGTAACTTGTGAACGCCAAACGGCTGGCTGGTCGTGGATGAAAACGATTCTTGGCCCTCCAGCCCGCTCGCTAGCGCGTTGCGGCTCAAAGTGCGTGGCATTTGGCGTAAAGCCAACGGAATCGATTGCACTCGCAAGAGCTGCATAGTGGCGTTCAGCGAGAAGTGTCAAAAATTGACCGCATCGAACATGGGTTTCTTAGCCCATCAGTCGTGCTTCCACCGATACGAGATCGATTCGAGATCGGTTGCGAGGGTTGCGAGCGATGTCGTACTTAAGCTTCTGTTTTTGTAAGTGCATTCGCAATATCGTTTAGAACATGACGTTCATTTTCGGAAATTTTCTCACCCAGACCTAGGATTCCGCCTGAGGCTTCTGCAAGTCGACGAGCACGCCCAAGGGTCGCTTTTCGAAATTCTTCTAAGCTTGTTTCATCCAATTCGCGGGCCAATGCCTGAGCATACTTCCACCACGCATCAAGCATCTTTTCGGTAGGCCTTTCCTCAAGCCATCGATTTAGCAACCGATAAGCCGGAGTGCCATAGGCGATGCCATCTTCGGTCGCAGCTTTAAGTAGCGAGTCGAATTCACTGTTCTGAATCTTTGAATCCGCCCAAGCAAGACGAACCAAAGGCAGAAGCATAAACGCTGTCATCGACGCTGCGGTGACGCCAACGCGATCCAATGCATCCAATACCAGAGGATCACTGATTCCCGCCATGGTTTGGAGTTGTTCCCTCTCTTGCTCCTCAGCTGTTTCTGACTCAAAGCGAAGAAAGTCTAACAGTTCTTGATCGCGTTCTTGAAAGAACGCATCGTGCAGATCCTGGCGATGTTGGTCGATTGAAGATTGGTTCATAGGTTATCCGAAGGGAGGGAAGGGAAAGCCCCTTGGGAATGCAACCGGCATCCCGGAAGTTTTTCGCAGGCTGATTTGAGTTGTCAATAATCCAATCAATATTCAGGCAGCCGCTTCCATGAACATCGCTTATCCAACCCTTTCTAGCAACCCCTTCTCAGGAATTCTTTCGTCCACAGCGGCTCCATTGGCCAATAAATCCTTGCTCAATATGGGCATCGCCCCGCGCTTTCGCGAGGAAAACGCGGCCCGATGGGCACGCGGTTAAACAAGGGGTCAGCAGGCAACAAAAAGGGATGGGGAGCCCCGTCCCTTTTGAAGTCACCAAAGATCGAACGGTATGTCCGAGTAGAGGGCTCCGGATAACGAATCAGTGGCTTCGTAAACTGCGGTTTTTCGAGGGTTGGTCCAACGTCGCCGCTCCCAACGGATTGAAACATATGGTTTCGATTTCGTTGATACCGGTGAATCCGGCGGAGCGAATGGCCCTCAATCGGATCCCTACTTTCGCGCTAAGTCAACCGAGATTTTTGTCAATGAGTCATTGAAGTTTATTGAATCGAACAAGGATGGCCCCTTCTACTTGAATCCCTCGGTCCTCAAATTATCTCAGTAGCTTCTTGAGTTCGATCTGAACTTGATCACCGACTATGCGAACTGTGTGTGACTGAACATTGTATTTTGGTTTTTCTTCGTCCAAATAGGTGCCGTTTCGAATGCAGAATCGCCAGTGGTGAAATCGGCATCGAACCACGTCTGCATCGACGATTCCGTGCGACAAAGACGCTCCTGCGTGCGGGCAAGCGTCGTCGATGGCAAAGAACTCACCCTCGACATTGAACACCCCAACCATAGTATCGTTGACATCGAACATCCGAGCCTCTCCTATCGGGATGTCACTGACTTTGCAAATGTCGACAAATTGCGACATGTCTTTCCTTTCAATGGTTCGCATAAAGCGAACGCATGATGGGCCTGTTACAATTGCGATAGTCAATAATCATAATCGCAGTATGAATAACTACTATGTCCGATGGTACCCGAATCTAGTCGCAAATCCAGTCCGGTGATCCGTCTGCATTGAAGCTTAGCACCTCATCGGGGCAATGCGTACCAGGGATTATTTCAGAACGGGTTACGTCAAAAGGCACGACGAGTCGAACATTAAAATCTGCGCAATCTTCAAAGTTGACTCAATTTACCCGTCAGAAATTCCGATTTTTACGAAAGGAATAAGACTGCGAATTCATTCATGGTGAGAAAGCCCCCCATGGCGAACTGGTTGAAGATTATTGGCTCGCTGTTATTACTTGCGCATTTCATCTCGATTTTGAGCGGTATTCTGGCGGCTCCCGGTCCAAATCTGACACCACCCGTACTTGCTTCCGCGATCAATCAGGTGACTTGTATCTATACTGACACGCTACGTTTGAATTGCGCGTTTCGGTTTTACGCACCCAATCCTGGCCCCACACGACTTACTTGGTATCGTGTCGAGCGTGCGGACGGAACGGCTGAATGGCTCGAGATGCCTTGTTTTGATGGCTGGAAACTTCGGTCGGTCTATCTGCGTGGGCTGGTGATGTCAGCTTTTCTTGACACGCAAGTTGGTCCGGATGCACAACGATCGAATCGGTTGGCGACGACTCCTGTCGGGAACATTTGCGTATCTTCGTTCGTCCGCAAACTGGCACGACAATTGGATTGTCGCGAAAATCCAATTCAAGAGGTGGAGGTGTTTACAGTCCATCATCGCGTTCTGGAACCGAACCAAATTGCGGCAGGCTGGAGCCTCTACGACTTGCGATTGTATCGCCCGTGTTGTCTCGGTTTTTTTAAACCCGACGGTCTTGCCGTCGATCGCACAGCTGATAGTGAAAAGTATCCTTCCGCGATCGAAAGTTCTCGCCTGGGAGCGAGAATGTGCGTGGATTTGGCTCGTTCCTATTCTGATCCCGTGCGCTCGACAGGCGCTCATTGGCCCCGCCCCATTCGTGAACTAATCCGCGTTCAACCAGACTTGATCGCAATACGTGCCGACGAGAACGAGTTAAAAAACCGAATCGAGAAACTGGTCGATCCAACTTCAAAACGTATGGCCATGTCGAACTCGGGTAATACCTCAAGATGACTCAATCTTCGAATGGAAAACTGGTTGGTAAGCGGCTCTTCGACGGGATACTCGATAGTGCGGCACAATGGAACCTGTTTTGGTTTAAACCTACTGATGTAGCCACATTAGCAGTAGTCCGAATCCTGACCGGCTTAGTGCTGTTTTATGTTCACGTAACAATGCTACCTTTTTGTCTCGATGCCTTTGGACCTGATGGTTGGGTGGACGCTGAAGCTTGGAAGGAACTGAGTGCTGCGGCCGACCCATTCCGATGGTCGTTGTGGTCGCTTGAGCCAAACAGCCAATTCGTTGTTGTGACCTATATTTCATTTCTGGCAGCGATTGTGTGCATGACGTTGGGTTTTGGTTCACGCTGGGCAGCAGTTGCAGTTTGGCTAGGGCATCTGAGCTTCAGCCAGCGAGGCTTTGCGATGTGCTATGGCCTGGACAGCATCGCGGCATTCCTGACGCTGTACCTGATGATTGGCCCTTGTGGAGGCGCTTTTTCGGTCGATGCGGTGCTGGCAAGACGGCGGAACGCGGGCAGACGTACAACGACGTCGGTTGCGGACTTCAGCATATCGGCAAACGTTGCCGTGCGCTGCATCCAAATCCATATGTGTCTCGTTTACCTGTTTGCTGGCCTAGCCAAGCTCCAGGGCTCTCAATGGTGGTCGGGCATAGCCACCTATTACGCCGCCATGACACCTGAGATGTGGCCCATCGAGTTTGATTTGCAGTGGATTGGCCGCCATCCTCAGTTGGTCCAAGTACTCGCTAATCTCAGTGTCTTGTTTACACTTGCCTACGAAATTAACTTCGTATGGCTCATTTGGAATCCACGACTACGACCGTTGTTGCTTCTCTCTGCTGCCGTCTTGCATCTTGGAATCGGATTTTCGATGGGGCTGGGAGCGTTCGGACTGATCATGCTCGCGGGCTGCAGTGCTTTCGTAGAGCCGAAATCTTGGCGATCGTTCGCTCGGTTCCTCGTAAATCGCTTCGGCGAAAATAGCGCCCATCCATCTTGCCAAAGCTCCCAATGCTCCCACAAATTCGTCGCACGTTGACGCCGATTGTTTCGCTCGGGATGTTAGCCACATATCCAAATTCGCTATCTTGTTTTATCTGCAATGTCTCACCATTCTATCGGTTCGATACGAATGGTTCTTCCCTAAATTCCGTTACGACCGTTTCCGATAAAATATGCTATGTGTGAAAACGATCGATGATTAGGAGTCTGGGATATGCAACGACTGTTCGCGGCGGTGGCGCCATTGATACTACTGGCAAGTGTTTGCCATCCAGCCTTTGCTGAAGGTAATTCTTCGGATTGGGGAGGCAACGATGCCGAGTGGGGCTCGCTACCATCGCAATGCAAATGTGATGATTTGTACCCACGGAACTCAATCCCCCTTTATCCGACAATGTTCGGCGATTTGGGCGGGTTTGGAGGGTTTCAGGGTGGCGGGTTTGGCGGCGGCGGTGGCCAGTTCGGAGGCGGTGGCGGCGCGTTTGGTGGCGGCGGTGGCCAGTTCGGAGGCGGCGGGTTTGGTGGCGGCGGTGGTCAGTTCGGCGGCGGTGGCGGGTTTCAAGGTGGCGGGTTTGGTGCACCAATTTCGGTATTTCGTGGTTCCTACAAGATCTCGGAAAACGAAAGCCCCCTGCCTCAGAACCGCGTCTACATCGGCTACAACTACTACAACAATGTAAATAGAATCGCTGACGTACATCGAGAGACGATCGGGATCGAAAAAACGTTCCTCGATGGTTCGGCTTCGGTCGGCGTGCGTTTACCGGCGATCCAAGTAAACAGTGATGTCGGTTTCAACGACTACGGAAATTTTGCCGACCTTACAATTCCACTGAAATTTGCTTTGTGGACTGATCCACGGACCGGCAGCGTACTTTCTGCGGGCATTGCCGTCACGGCTCCAACGGGTCCAAATCCTACGGGAATAACACTCAACAACGGTCAACTAGTCGGGGTGCATCCTACGCTCCTGCAACCGTTTGTTGGCTATTTCGTCAAACGTGATAGCTTTTTCCTACAGGGTTTTCATTCGGTAATGACTCCAACCGACTCGCGAGACTTAACCGCGATTTTTAATGATGTTGCGGTTGGTTGTTGGCTGGACACGGGTGGAGGTCTTGTTAAGGCCGTCGTGCCTACACTGGAAGCTCACATAAATACCCCAACAAATTTTCGCAACGCCAACGACTTTCCGAGGTACCGTGACTCTGTCAATCTCACCAGCGGCATGACGTGGATATTTGCCAAACGCACTACACTTTCCGGCGCAGTGGTATCGCCCGTGACGGGACCAAAGCTGTTTGATTTTGAGACGATCACAAATCTAAATATCTTTTTCTAGCCTCCTCTTCCTTGAGAGCCAAGTCGACTGGCAGGGCATAGCGTTCGCGATCATCGGCTTCCCGTTTGCGATCACGGGAATCCCTGTTGAGTAAAAAATTCCTTCTTGCAATTCGAGTTGCGTAAGCTGGCTGCCTCGCATGCTAGCCGATCGTAATTACGACGGGCGGTTCGCAACAGCTCTTCTTTGTAGCTTCGGGTGGGACGTCGTTAGCGGGATTCCTGTTGAAGAAGCCTTGCGGCTTCAGGAGAAATCCCAAATATGCGGTGGGCATCACTGGGTAATCCTCGGGGCGAGGAACATGGGTGTGACCAAACGTATACCACAGAATCAGATCGTCATCGACAATCGGACGATTCTGTTTAGTCCATTTGCTTAGTCCATCACCTCCCGCGCCTTGGTTCGGGTAATCACCAGCGGCAAATCTCTCATTCTCGGCAGCCGGTGTGATCCAAACATGATGGTCGACAAAGCCGGCTCGCTTGCGCCACCAGGCGTCAGGACCGGCCATCGGAACGCAATTATCTCCTGGGAGAAATTTGTAAGCCACCGCATCGCCGACCGAGTTATGAACGTGTCGATTTTCGATCCGCCAAGATCTGGCTCGATTCACGTCGATGTGTCCTAATCCCTCCGACTCAGTTTCAAGCAGCGTTGCCTTGGCCGAGAAAGCGTTACCATGTGGGTTGGCTGGTCCGGGTGAATCCGCTTCTACGTCAACTCGATAGATAGAGTTTGGCCCATCGTCGATATCAAAATTTAGGCGGACGTTAAAAAAGTGCTGATGAATCGGGGCACACAGTTGCGGTGCGACCAATGTCCCATAGGGCGATTTCTCTCCAGGTTGCAAAGTTCTCAACGACAAGATTCCAGTTAGCTTAATCTCGAACTCAATGTTCCCATCCTGATAGAAGTACCAAAAGAAACCGTACTCATAATTCTCGACCGTCGAGACACTCGAAATCACCAACCGGCGGCTGCGGCGAACTTCGGGGTGATCGGGCAACCGCCGATCGGTGTGCTTCCAAAGGATGCCATAATCTTCTTCGTGGAGACATACTGCGTTTCGAATCGTCAGCGGTTCTCCGCGACTATTGCAAAAATCCGCATCCATGTAACGAATCTCGCCGAGACAATCGCAACCGAGCACGAGGCTGTTCGCGCACATTCCCATACCATACTCGCCAACATCGAAAGCGTTCTTGCGAAACTGAGTAGGGCTGGGGTCGCCATATGGGACAACCATCTCGGTTAGAGATGCGCGATAGAGAATCGAGCGGTCTCGCCCTTGATCGCAGTATTTTATGTCGTGAAGCGTTAATCCTTCGCGGGCATTGAAGCCAACCACGATGCTCCAATTTTGCCAGCGGACCATTCGCCCATCAATGGAGAAACTTGGGCCGTCCGGTTGGGTGATCGACAGTGGGCGAATATCCGTGCGAAAAGCCGTCTGACGGCTAGCTGCGTAATTTCCAGACTCGGGAGGCAGCGGCCAATGCCCGTACTCTTCGACTCGAACTACTTGCATCTTGTTCACATCCACGACCGGCCGAATTCCCTCGATCGGTCGCGCATAACCGTTGTCAGCTGGATCAGAGCGAAGAAAGCACAGCGGCCGAGCCAATCTCGTTTGTCTTTCTTCAGGATTGCCATAGTTTCCTGCCGACCAGAAATCAACCATCACCAACGAAGTATCGCTTACCCCGTAATGTTTTTCGAGAAGTGCCTTGAATTCAGCCGATTCCAAAACGGCACGTTCGCATTCGGCTTGCTCGTCCAGGGTGATCGTCGGCTGGACTTCAGGAATATATTCCCAACGAAGAATTCTCGCTTGTTCAAGGCTCACTGTCGCTTCGAAGCAGGCATTCGAAGCATTGTCGAACAGACTTACAAAAGCCTCCCGCGGCAGCTGCGAGCCGGCTGAACGAAGTTTCGTTTTTCCAGGTTCGAGTAACGATACGGAAACGAATCGCATGGTCGATTTGACATTCCCGGATCGCCTAAGAATATCGACTGTTTGCTGGACTTCATGGCGACTAAGCGGTTCAAGAGGGTGCATAGAGATCTTTCCGAAAGCCAAGTTCAATAGTTCCAAACTGCCTGATTGAAATGAGTGAACGATTGTATCAGAAAGAACAAATCAGTTAAAACGTGTATGGAACAAATGGCACGTAATTGAGAGGAATCCCTATGATTCTACGGGTTTGTATTGATCTCTATTGCTCCGTGACTGCTCAGAATTAGGGTGGCTAACGATGGGAGGACGAGGCTCCTGCCGAGTGTTTTGCAATGGCGACGAGTCTGAGTACGGGTGCTGAGGTCCAACGATCATTGGCAACACACGATCACCGGTCTTCTCGTTACTACCTACCCATGCAGGCCCCCTCTCCGAACAGGTCTCGAAGTGACGACAACCGGTTTTACAGTCAGCTATGAAAAACGGACCTTATTCCCCTGTCTTCGAAATTGCATGGACGAGCGTTAAAAAATCATCGACCGTGTTACTCACTCGGGACAATCCTGAGCCGCCACAACTAAATAACTGGACGAAGGACACGCTCTCCTGAGTGAGTTGCGCCTGTCACGATAGCCCCTTTCAGGTCGGGTTCTCCATTGATTATGGATAGTCTTCGAATCTTTCCGAATCCCATTTCACGCATTCGATTATGATTCGTTGTTGTGCTGGCGACAGTGGAGTACGATCCCGTTGATGTGGCTATTTCGGTATCTTTCCATCGATCTGGAATTAACAATTCGGTTTACGGATCATTCTCGGATTTTTTGCAACGTACGGAACCTTCGAATCAACAAAGCACAAACAGATGTGCCACACAGCAACATCAATGTGGTCGGCTCCGGAACCGCGGTTATTTGAAAGGACACACCCACCCCAGTCGAGTTAATCGACCCAAGAACCGAATCATTGAAGTTCAATGAGTCCAACGTAATGTTAAATTTCGATCCCACTGACAAACCCGCAGTTGAGAGTTCGATGCTTCCAAGCTGAACATCGGCGGTCCCAATAGCGATAGCGGGGTTTGTTGCGTCCGAAGCACTAGTCGCGAACGCTTGCCCTGGCGTCGTGAAATCAATGGTACGACTACCTAAAACTATTAGACTGCCCGTAGTAAATGTTCCTTGTGTGCCATTTCCGATTCCAGCATTCACATTGAAATCGAATCCACTCATCGTCAGGTTACGTGAATCACCTGCATCCTTGTGTACGAATATGTCAAAAACGGACTTGCCGCCTGCCGGGATGTTGATGATGGCTGGTCCGCCCGTTCTGTCGACACTGAAAACCATGTCGGCATAGGCTGTCTGGACAAGACTCATCGCAACTATTGCAAGAAAAAAACTTTTCAACATTTTATCTCCATTATTCTAAATTCTAAATCTATCGGTTCGCGACTTCGCAGCCGCAATTTGTAAAACATACTTAAGTGTCGCTAACCACACTCTTAGGCGAGCGGCAGAATGAAAAGTACCGTAGGATGGGACCAATGTCCCGTCCGTTGATTCGTTCGGGACAATGGTCCCAAACTACAACTGGTATCTCACAGCCTGC
>JAYTVL010000123.1:0-7257 GCA_043744075.1 Pirellula sp.
CTTTGGTTTTTGAGGCAACGTCACACAGAGTGTGACGGGTACTTTTTTCGGATTCAAAAAAATCTCAGCCGCTCAGAGCGATAGCGATAGGCGTGAAAATCGTGGCGTGGTTTTCTAGCGACTCACACGGCCTAGAAAAGCCTGTCCTTAGGCTGACCCCAGTGTAGGTCCCGCTTTGTCTTGATTGCGGCGCGCGATGTCCAGCTGTGGACTGTGCACCCCAGGACTACCAGACCTAGATATTCTGGTTGACGCCGTTGGTCGCAATTTGTTATTCGATGGAACTGGCGTAATTTGGTATTTCCATCAAGTCAATAGCCGTAAACCAACTTCCATGCTAACACTCTCTCCTCCAGTTGTTGTCAGTCCAGCCAAAACCGATCGCAACCAGCGGTTTATTCGAATTCTGAAGAAAACCCTGAAACGCACGGTACCGATTGCCTTCGCCTTATATTTTATTCCATGGGTTACGGCCACTTACATTATTCTGGGTTTGGTCGACGTCCTGCGAAACAAACCTCGCACCGTTCGAATTCTAGACTGCTACTTTGCAGGTAACGGTGTTTTTACGTGGCTGCTGTCGCCATTTAACCTGTTAATGGACTTGTTTTGTTTCCCATTTTGGAATCGAGGAGTCTATCGTTTGCGAGATTTGCCGAGCGGGTACCAAACTGAAATTCAGTCATTGATCACGGCCGCTGCGGATCGGAATTTAGTTGGACTCTTGGAATCTAAAATGAACGGAGAGAAGCGAGGCATGATTTTCTTTAAGTGGTACGGAAAGAACCTGCCAGCGTCAGTAGATATGCCCGAATACCACCAGCCATTCAAGTACATTCGCACCATCGGCGTATCGATTTTCAACAAGAAACAATCGACGGGTGAACACTTCGGACCGACGAGGGTGACACTGAGGGTTCTGTACAACATCAACGACATCAACAGCAGAAATGTCTTCATCCGCGTAGGCGATCAGACGCACTATTGGCAAGAAAACAAACTATTTATTTTCGACGACACATTGCAGCATCAGTCGTGCAACGAATCGGATGCCATCCGATATTGTCTATTCGTGGATATACTGCGTCCATCACCATGGCCGTGGCTAATGAGCGGTGTATTGACTGGTATTCGGTTGATTATGGCACCTCTAAAGGCTGTTTTCTATAAGCATTGGACTTTCCTCAAGTAAAGGAAGCAACCGGACTTCCCGGTTTTTGCACTTGGATCGACGGCAGGATGGGACAGATGGTCCCGTCCAAGCGGGTCATCGCAACGAAGGCGTCGATCGCAACATGGACCGCAAACCGTGGGCTAGCTAGTGCTAAAACCCGGAAGTTCCTTCCGGTTTCTAAACTGCGCAGCCTACCCAGTCTGTCATGTTTTTAAATCCCATCCAAGGTCTGATGAGGACTCTTACCTCAACACACCAAACCAAGGATGGGCAATGGCAATGCCCCTCCTCCGATTTGCCACTCTTTCAAGCTGAGGCTCAGAACGCTGGAAACTATCTGTTTCCATGTTATTCCGGCATCATGGGAAGTTCGGTTCACAAAACGGTGGATCAAAGGGGAGTCAATGCAAGTTTCTGCTCAGCCGGCGGCGTGTTTGTCGGCAATCGCCCTATCAAAATCGGAGCCATTACCGATGGAACTTCGAACACGATGATGATTGGCGAAATTTCCGCATTGCCTCCCAGTTTCAATGGCAGTGAATACCGAGTCGCAGTACCGCAATCTGGTTGCTGGATTGGCAGCAAGAATCCACGCGAGTCTAATGGTAATGGGACTTGGTCCAGCACCGGAGCGCACGATGCAGGTTTCGCAACGACCGATATGCGCGCGTACAACGTAGCCACGGTTCGCCAAGGTCCGAATCCGAAGGGTCTCGCAAACTATCAACTTTCACGCTCGTGCAATCCTCCGCTGAAGAGCAAGCATACAGGCGGCGTACAGATTCTCCGGTGCGATGGATCAGTTCACTTTCTGACCGATTCTGTCGAAATTACAACTCTGTACAACATCTCTGATCGCGACGACGGCAACGTTGTTGCTGAATACTAAGGCGTTAAAATGCAGGATGTAAGATTCCCGAAGGCGCGCGAACAGGCTGCCCGTGCCGCCAACATTCAATAGGTAAGGCAATGTTGAAGTACCGCCGAGCAATAGGTTGCGTTTTCCTTGGTCTGAGTTTGTCTTTGTCGAGCCACCCATGGTGCAGGAAACCGGGGTCAGCGATGCGGCAATGACTTATAAGAATGTGAAAAACATTCCCGCGAAGTACCGTACTGCGCAGACTACACCCTTGTCAGTTAATGTGGAAAAGCAAGCAACGGTTGACTTTGAATTGAAAAAATAAATGACATATTTCCCGCTCTATCAGCGCTGCTGTAAGACTTGGAACAAAGTGTCCGATTTCAAATTGCCCGCGATCTCAGCATCGGGCGACGTCATCCGTTCCATGCTCACCTGCATCGGCCGCTCAAGTGTGCTGTGATCGGGGAAAGCCTATCTGCGGCCGGTGTCAGGTGCAGCGCCTGGTTCGGCGTCATCATACCCCGAACCGCGCGTCCCCAGCTTCTTCCAGCCCCGCAACTCGTAGTACTTTCCCTTCGGCTCGCCGGTCCAGCCGTTGATCCCGTTGCGTGGAAGCCACACAGCATGGATGTAGAGGACGCAGAGGCAGCCCAGACCGAACAGGGCGAAAAACCAAGCACGCCCCAAGATGGCCGAGAAGGATCTTCAAGGGGAGGTACTTCAAGGCGTCCAGGATTTGTATTATTTCGATGCAGCAGGTTTTCCAAAAAATTTGGGGAAGCATTGGACAAAGTCCGAGCGGAGGAAACACGCCAGTTAGTAGCCGATGGATACGAGCCTATCTTGACACACTCGAGGTGGTGGACGGTGGCTTTGATGAAGGATTTGATGTTTATGACGCAAGCAGCGTTGGCAATCATTTTAAAAGAATTAATACGTCGGCACTAGCTGCCATCCAAGCGACAAAGCGTGGAGACTTTCAACTAATCGACGGAGTTCAGCGTGATCTAGTTGACTGCACGATCTTTAGCCCGCCGGAAGCAGTCGTTGGGGACTCACTATTGGTCCAAGTTTTTGCCCACATGCCTGAACAGAGTAAGTTAGCGGACGATGCCGCCCGGGAGTTTGACGCAGACTCCAAGCGTCGCGGAACAACGTCCTTAGGAACCGAGATAGCACGCGGCTCAGAACTTACATTTCAGCTTTCAATGAGCAGCTTGATTGAGCACGGCCTTGCGAAAAGCCTCGTTTGGCGTGGTCGGCCTGAATCAGTGCAGTTCGAGATAGAAATTCCGGAAAATGAGCGGCCTCGGGCCATTATCGCTACCGTTTTGGTTTCGATTGACACAGTACCCATCGGAGAGATCAAATTCAAGATAAAAGTACTCGCAGCCGGTGTCGACGTGGAGAGCCAAAAGGTACCAACCGGCGAAGCTCGCAGATACCGGAAGGCATTTATTTCTTACGCCGCTCTAGACCGCCCAGAGGTGCTTCGCCGAGTGCAAATGCTTACGGCAGTTGGTATCAAGTTTTTTCAAGATGTTCTCGATTTGGACCCAGGCGACCGCTGGAGCCGTAAGTTGTACCTTCACATTGATGAAAGTGATGTCATGTTTTTGTTTTGGTCCACTCATGCGAAAAAATCAGAATGGGTCGAACGAGAGTGGCGTTATTGTCTGGATCGCAAAGGAGATGACTTTATAAGGCCGGTAATCATCGCACCCCTCCAATTGTTTCGCCGCCTCCTGAGCTGGAACATTTGCACTTCAGCGATCGCATCATATATTTCATCAATGCAAATTAAGAAAATGAGTCTCGCTTGTTCAATTTCGTTCAAAAGCTTGGGCTGGATTTTCAGTGTTGGCATTGGGCGCCCAATGACAGTTCTGCTACTTTCTATTCACCGCGATCGAATAGTTCGATGAAGTCCGGATGATCTGAAATGCTGCTGAAATACGATTTACTTGCAATGTTCTGAGCCCATCCTGGATCATGTTCGATAAGTTTCCGAAGCTGGTCAATTGCTTGATCAGCTTCGCCAGTCATCGCCATAACGCACGCCATGTTGTAGATAGCATCAGCTATCTCCCGACGTTCGCTTGCAAGCTTTCGTGCTAGCACCAATTCATTTTTTGCTTCCTCCATCCGACCAAGTCGTTTCAGCATTGCCGCATAATACGCGTACAACCTTGACCTTGTATTCTTAGGTAGGTTGTCCGGAGCAATCGCAATTGCCTGAGCATAGCATCGGAGAGCGTCCTTATCTGTTTCGGGGCCACTTCGTAAATTCGCGAGGTTGACACCGCGAATGTAATAATCTTCCCAGTCGTTGGAGAAGAATTGCGCCGTTTGCGGTTCCCCGGCAGTGTGGACAGTATTTCGCTGCAGAGTGCGTACCCCTTCCAAGACATCTTCGAGTACTTCGCGATCCGAGCGATGACTTCGTTTCGGCGCGTTCTTCGGCGTGTCGCCCACAGACTTTAAGCTGATTTCCATGTTTGGCCAAAGGTCATTGAAGATATTGTTAAGGAGCGTGGCCTCAAGTTGGCCTTGCGGCAAAGACTTGTTAATTGTGGACGCAAGCGAGAAGAAACCATCACGATTGGCCTCGATCGCATGAAACTGTGCAAGCGGAAAAGACAGTTCTGCCTTTCCAAAGCCAAAAAGTAGCGGGACTACGCGAGCAGAATTCAGCACCTCAGATAATGCTCCGGCTTCGAATAAAATCCACGGTGCGGCTACATTCTCCGGTGTAATCGATATGAGCCCGAACACTCTCAGTTTTTCAGTCTAATCGATTTTATCGAAGAATACAGATCTACGCAACATACGAGTACTTCGAGTGTTATTGCACATTGTTTGCGTTAGCTGGGTTAGAGTCCGTCGCGAAGGTTTTTGAACTATGGTGGCAGTAGTCCTCGAACGGGCAACAAGGCTGCTTGAGTTTAAGTTAACGTTACCAACTGCAATTTATCGAAAATTTGACAATCGCTTTCGGGCTGTTGCAACGTCGAGGGCTAGTGTATCCATAAGCGAACTAAACTGATCTTCGAATGGCGAAGTTGACGGTTCGGCTTCACCCTGTGACTGCTGATTCAAGTAACTGATAACTTCGAGCACATCGAGCGGTGATACGAACAGGTCGTCGTCGACATCAAGAAATGGCGGGCCGACCGGAGCATTCTCAGATACTTCGCCGGGGCCTGTGGAGTTGAGATAGTTTATCACTACGAGATCGTCAAAGGGAACATGCCGCGAGACCGGTCCAGAACATGAAACACGAATTCATGAAATGTCAAGCGATGATCTTAAGCAGGCATTCATTTGCGACATCAAGTCGTCGGACAGTCGGCCAATCGTTCGTCGGACATCGGCTTGCGGAATCGTGTGAAGCCGTTCGCAGCGGACCGCCGAATTATGCAACAGTCCGGAACCGGCACCGTCGGGAGTCGTTATGTCGATCAATAACTGATGAGGTTCATGAGTACGCGACGTATTGCTGGTGATCGCCGCAATGATCGTTTCGTTGAAACGCGGATTATTTTGGTCCGACTGAACAACCAGTGCGGGACGGACCTTGCCGCCCGGATCGCCAACGTTCTCGACAAAGGCCAATACGACGTCCCCGCGGCTTACGGGCATGGCTTGGCTATCTCTTCGTCGTAATGGTCGTAGGCTTCCATCCCTGGTTCATTCCAGCCGTTTGTCTCTGCCGACTTGCTAAGCATGCGCCTCAGTTCAACGTCTATCCAATCGTTATCGTCGTACAACAACTTTTGTACCCGGTCGTAGATGTCCGCACGCATGACCACGCATTCGAGGTCTTTGTCCTGTGCTCGCACCGCCTGTCCGTTTCTCAAAGCCGTCTTCTGTTGTTCATTTAGGTCCATTTTTTGTCTCCGTCATTCTATTCTTACATGGAATCCGACGTGAAACAAGTCGGCAAATCATTACATCGCCTACATTCGCATCTCGGTATAATCGTTGTCAACCCATTCAAAGTTGCCGCACCGTGATGATGCTGTGAGAGAGTCGCCGGCCCGACCTCAATGATAAAAATCGTCTGAGTTCGGTGTACTGGTTTAGAATCAAACAAGGCGATATCTGGGTGAGGGAGGAGAGTTCGACATGAGTCAAATCGAAGCGATTTATCAAGGCGGCGTGTTCAAACCACTGGACGCCGTCGGGCTGTCCGAGAATCAGTGGGTACGGCTGAGTTTCCAACCCATCGAGGCCAACAACGTACGGGGTTGGCTGCAGGATTCCCAGCAACTTCAGCAACGCATTTTCGCCCAACGCGGCTACTTTCCTGACACTCCTGCCGACATTGCCGAGGACCGGAGGCGATGAGCGACACTAACGGCTGATCGTTCTGGATCTGGCCCTCGTAGAAGTTACCAATGCCATTTGGAAGCTCCATTTCATCACGGCCTTGCGAAAAGCCTCGTTTGGCGTAGTCGGCCTGAGTCAGTGCAGTTCGAGATAGAAATTCCGGAAAATGAGCGGCCTCGGGCCATTATCGCTCAAGGGGAGGTACTTCAAGGCGTCCAGGATTTGTATTATTTCGATGAAGCAGGTTTTTCGTTGACCCCTAGTGTTCCCTACGGTTGGCAGCCAATCGGTGAACGAGTCGAGATCCCCAGCGCAAAAAGCGCAGCTAAACGTATTGGGTTTTCTAAACTACCAAGGTGACCATTTTGATCCATATGTCATTCAAGGTTGCGTAGACGCAAGCGTTGTGATCTGTTGCATGAATAGCTTTTGCGAAAAGCTAACGAGGCCAACTACTGTAGTAATCGACAACGCTCCGATTCACACCATCGCAACTTTCCAGGCGATGATACCAAAGTGGGAAGAACAAAACCTATTCCTGTGGTTCCTTCCAGCCTACTGTCCTGAACTAAACCTAATCGAGATATTATGGAAACGGATCAAGTACAATTGGCTGCCTCTGGCTGCTTACGAGTCATTCGAAAAACTTGACGAGCAACTCTGCAACGTCCTTGCAAACGTTGGAAAGAGCTACCGAATTTGCCTCCAATGATTATGCACGAAAACTTGTGTACAGGTGCTTAAAAGTGTTTGCATAATAACTTTTTATGCAAACTGCTGCCGAATCCCACAAGGGTGCAACCGGCTAGGCTTTTTTTGAGCGTGGAATGCTATCGCAAAGGGATGTAGCAGCATTTCAACGAACCACAAAACTTGGTAGTCGATGATG
>JAYTVL010000124.1:0-27747 GCA_043744075.1 Pirellula sp.
TATGCGACGCAAATCGCAGGGACTCGTCGCCTCGTCCACTACTATCAAACCCTAAATCTTAGCTGTCACAATGCACTTGATTTAGGCAGCATTCTTGAAACGCTGATAAGTTACCAAGACATCGTAAAGGTCCTTGGAAATAACGATTGGATCGTCAGCAAAGTCGTTGACCCATGCCAAACGAGTGGCTACGGAACGCTGGAGCGCCGGGAACATGTCTCGGAGCCGCACGGTGACGGTTGTGGGCAATGATGGCGGATAGATTGATAATTCCGCACCGAGTACTTGCGCTGAACTCGACTTAGTTGTGGTTTCGTTCCCACAATACTCATCGTCGCACGTAGCTTGATCCAAACCGACAACCCGGAAAACAGGCTTGTTCATAGGCAAAAAACTTTGAATTGGAGAAAACGAACTTAATTAATCGAAATAGTCTGTGTCGCTTTGGATCGACTGGGCGAACTTTAACGCTTGAGGTTTTCTGTGTGTTTTTTAGAAAATGGTGCTGCATTTGCCTTGGGCGGACCTTTTTCGTGCCTTCTGACTGCCTAGGGAACCAGGAAATCAATGGAAAGCTTGACAATTCCGTGTGTCTCACCTAGATTCCCAGTCTTAGTTTGCTTGCATGCTTACGAATGCACCAGAGTGCATTACGACAACCATTTACGTGAAGGACTTCAAACTTCGATTTCGGTCTCTAAACGCGATGCCTTCCTCATTCGTTTAGAGCCAACGTGATTCGTAGAATGAACTGGCTGACCTATGAAAGATCTACATGCGATCGCGCGGTATATGCGCCTTCCAGAAGACCAACTTAAATTCCCGATCGAGTTGCTCAATCAAGGGTATGAACCGAATTATCTAGCGAATTATCGCCCCGATGAACTAGGCAATATCGACGAACAAACGCTTTCGATATTGCGCCGCGCTTTGAATTATTCAGAGTCGCTCAAAGCCCACAAAGAAAAAGTCCAACAGACTTTGGACAAAGAGCAGCAGTGGAACGAAACCGTCTCTAGCGTTGTATCTCAAGCAAACACCATTTCTCAAGTAGATACTGTAACTCGCCATCTTCGGGCACGAAAAAACTCTCGCAGCATTTCAGAAAAGTGTCCGCAAGTGGAGACGGTCGGACAAGCGATCTTGACCATGCAGGGCGAGGCCCCCAAAGACCTACTTCCGTGGGCTGCCGAGGTGGCCAGCGTTCCGCTGGAACAGGCTGCCGAGGTTCTCGAGCAGACGAAGCGCTGGATGGTCTTCTTGCTGAGTGAAGATGTTAGACTGATGCAGGAACTGCAAAGAACGCTTCTTCGCAGGGCGGGTGTCTCTGTTAAAATCCTGCCAGACCCGCCGAAGGGGAGCGACGCGGAAAAACAGCTTGAAAACGCAGATTCGCATCCACAATCCCAACCCATGCCGTCAGCGGCTCAAGTCGAGAAAGTGGCCCCAGTCGTGCCTTTGGCCGTTCTAGTCAAGGCAATACCCACTCCGGTAGAAGCATCGGTTGTCGTCGAGAACACTACAGTTACGACCGAATCAGCTCACATATCTTCCGCGGCGGCCGAAGTAGAAACCGTAGAAACGACTGCGGCAACTGAATCGATTGTTTCAGAACAACCTGCTGTTGATCAATCAAAGCCGACCGAATCGCTAGAGCTCGAAAGCAAGCCTCGCTCTCCAGACGAAGTTGCTCCGATGATTGCCGAATTTCATCAAGGCCGAAAGCAAGGGAAAGGCATCAAGACCAAGACCCTTTCTGACAAACAGCTTTCGCCTCGCCAACGGCGACGCAAATGGCTACGAAGCATTTTGGAGTCCTACTCGAAGCTTAAGAAGCCACTTTACGCTCTGACGCCCTATCAAATATTAATGTTGTCACGGGGACAGCGTTCGCAGATCGTTGCACTCCAGTTTCATTACGACGAGAGGCCGCTTGTTCAAGCATGCCGCGAATCGCTTTGCCCCGGTCGTCATCCTATGCATCATTGGTTGCTGGAAGTTGCAGTGGACGGACTTCGGAATCATATTCTTCCTCGACTGCATCAGGATATCTTGAGTATTCTCGAAGAAGACGCCCACACGGACCTAACGGAGGCAGCCGTGGTGCATTTGCAGTCATCTCTGTTGCAACGTCCTGTGCAGGGTCATCGCATTCTCATAATCGACGCTATTGGTCCAAAGATGGCAGCAGTCGCGATTGTGGACGCAGATGGCAAAGTTGTCTTCACCAACGAGATTCCGTGCAACAGCAATCGAGCGGATGTAGTCGCACAGAATGTTGTTTCGCTTGGACAATGGATTCACGAGCATAAAGTGACGCTAATGGCTATCTCCAACGGCCCAGCTCGTCGTTATTTAATACATACCGTTTCGGAATTGCTGAAACAGTCCTCGGAAGGCTCTTTGTATTGGACGATGGTCGATCGAGCTGGTGCGGATGCATATTGCATGTCGCGGGGATGCTTAGTGGAACTCCCAAACATTTCGCGACGTCATAGAGCCGCCGTTTGGCTAGCATTAAGGCTTCAAGATCCTCTCAAACAAATTCTCAAGGTAGATCCGGTTCGTTTGCGACTTGGATCGTATCAACGTGAATTGCCACAACGGGAATTGGAGGCTGCGTTGCAAGACGCGGTTTCCACAGCAATCACGCAAGCCGGAGTTGACGTTTTTCATGCAGACTTTGACGTATTGAATCGCATTCCCGGGATGTCCGGGGAAGCGGCGAGGGCTGTTGCAAAAGCATGTCATGACGAAAAAATAGCCAATCGTGAACAATTAATGACCGTTCTGCGCGAGCATTTATCCGAGATGCAGGCTCGACAGGCTATCGGCTTTTTGAAAGTGTTCGGTAGCACCGATCCGCTTGACGGTACAACCATCCATCCGGACGATTATCGTTTGGCGGAGCGATTGATCGCTCACGCAAACTTGACAGTTCCAGCGTCGAGTCCGGCCAACTGGACAAAGCCAGACTATGCTCAACTCGCTGTGGCAACGGCGGCTGCAGGCGTTGAACACGCAAAACTGGTCGAGGAACATCCATTCGCCGAATCCATGGATTCGAATGAAACAACAAACGACGAATCTACGGCCATAGAATCGCCCTCTGATTCTGTTGTGGACATGTCACCACCGTCGGACGCTGAAATAGAGGCAACGTTCAACGAGTCTCCCGCGACGATCAACGCTCCAACTTCGGAAGACAATACAACCGAAACCGTTGTCGAATCCGACGTTGATTCTACCGAGACGACAGCCGCATCCGATTCAACTTCTACGGTACACTCAGCCGAGGCGGTTGCACAGCTGCCTGCACCACGCTTAACAGTTCCAATGCCGCCCATCGCATCTGGTCCAATGGAACGCCCGACGCATACCATTGATGTTGAGCGACTAGCAAGAAGTTGGCAAGTAGGCCGTGAAAAGATGAAGAGAGTTGCCAACTGCTTGCAGTTCGCGTTCACAGATAATCGTGATTTTCAGTACCCAATTCCGTTGTTGAGCAAAGTGCCGAAGCTCGAGGGATTGCAAAGCGGTATGATGCTCCAAGCCTTAGTAATTGGTGTTGCTGATTTTGGCGTTTTCGTTGATCTAGGGCCAGAGTGCAGTGGTTTGATCCACATTAGCCGTTTAGCTCCTGACTTTATCGAAGACCCGCATCAATTTGTCCAAATCGGCGATTTGGTGCCAGTGTGGGTTCTTAGCGTCGATGAGAAGAAAAAGCGGGTAGCACTAACGGCTATCCCGCCCGGAACGCCAGCCCGACGAAATGACGGAACGCAACAGAGATCGGAGAACGCTCAAAATATGGGCGAAAACATAGGCCGAGACAACCGCAATCAACACGATCGCAATCAAGGCAATCGACCTGCCGCAGCCGAGAATCGAAGCCCCCAGCCCGCTGGAGCGGGAGGTGATCGCAACCGAAACACGTCCGGCGGAAGTCGACCTAGTGTTGATAATCGTGGCGGCGATAATCGTGGCGGTGATAATCGTGGCGGTGCAAACCGAGGCGGTAGGCCAACGGGCAGAGACAACAACCGCGATCGTTCTCGAAATCATTCTCGCTCCGAGGATCAAGGCGCTCGGAGGCAGACACGGGTTGATCCGCCCAAGCCGGTTACGCCCATTACGGATGCCATGCAAACTGGCAAAGAGCCTCTAAGATCTTTCTCAGATTTGTTGCAATTTATGAAGAAGGAACGCGATGAGCCGGTTGTTGAAAAGGTCGTTGCACAGAAAATTGAATCGATGGATTTAAGCCCAACTTCGGCGGATTCGTCGAATGAAAATGTTGTAAGCCCCGTCGAATCAATGGAACGCGGAGACGCGTCCGATACCTCCGCTTGAGAAATCCATGTCTGAATTCGACGACAAACTGAAGCAAGCTGCTGCGCGTGGAGCTAACCGCGCCAATTATTCTCAATCAGAAGCAGAGCGAAAACGAATTGAAACCGAAGAATTTCGTAGTTTGCATAGCAAGTCAAGACTAGAGCTTTCCGACCGAATCGAAACCGTGATCAAGAAAGTTGCGGACTTGTTTCCGGGCTTTCAATTCACGACTGTGTTCGGGGACGCCGGCTGGGGCGCAGCATGTCTCCGAGATGATTTGATCATGGAACGAGGCCAGCGGAAGAATAAATATAGTCGATTCGAGATGGCCGTCCGTCCGGTCAACGAATTCTACATTCTTGATCTTCAGGCCAAGGGAACGGTTGCGAATCGAGAATTGATGACTCGAACTTTTTATCAACCACTTGGAGAAGTTGATCTCGGCAAATTTCGCGAGCTGATCGATGCTTGGGCGTTAACTTACGCTGAGCTCTATGCCGCTAACCGCTAGCGCGGACTTACAACGAAAACTCGATAGCCAATGAATAATCATGCTACGAACTCGCACATCAGAAATTTCTCAAATGACCATCGAAAAACCAGCAAAATCCGCTACTCGAGTTGGGGTCATTATGGGTTCCCAGTCCGACTGGGAAACCATGCAGCAGGCCTGCAAAGTCCTGGCTGAATTCCAAATCCAGTTCGAAGCCAAAATTGTTTCTGCCCATCGAACGCCGCATTTTATGGTCGAATATGCTTCGACCGCACAATCGCGTGGGATTCAAGTGATTATCGCAGGAGCAGGTGGTGCTGCCCATTTACCTGGAATGGTCGCCGCCTGCACGCCTCTACCGGTTTTAGGCGTGCCCATTCAAAGCCGCTCTCTTCAAGGGCTCGATTCGTTGCTGAGCATAGTTCAGATGCCGGGCGGAGTTCCGGTTGCTACGCTGGCAATCGGTGAGTCAGGCGCAAAGAATGCTGGACTCCTCGCCGCTAGAATTCTCGCCCTAGAAGATAGTGCGATAAGCAAGAAAATGGACGAATACATGGCAAACCAAACTCAGTCGGTCTTGGACCATCAGAATCTGATTTAGGTCGACATCCGAACATGTCGACCCAAAGTGGAAGGAATTGTCCTCAATTCCTTCGGCGTGTGACGCGAGGGAATTGAGGACAGTTCCCGCCACGATGTCCGGCGCAGCTATATGTTGCATTGAACTAGCTCGCAGTCAACATCAGAATTGAACGCGATTAAAACTCATCGACCAATCCGTCGAGTCCATCTTCAGGATTGTCGATCAGTTCCTTTAGTCTAACTGCTAATTCAGGCGGCAGTCGCGTCAACCAATGGACATCGATCAATTCGACATCCAACATGTCGCGAATATGCATGCGATCTTTGTCGCGGAAGACGTTCAGCTTCATTCGAACTAGCGCGTCTAAGCTGAGGGTTCGAATAGTGTTTATCAACTCTGCTTCATCAATCCCGGGTGCCGGAACAATGTCAGACTCCCGAACTTTTTCATTTGCAAAGAGCACATGAACGGCATCGCGTGCCTTGCTATCAGGACCATCCATGAACATAGGAATGCCTCTTCCGACGCGATAAATAAAGCCAACCTTCTCCATGGCAATGATCGCTCGAGGAAGATCCTCGCGGACAAGTAAGATATCTACATCCCGCGTGGTACGAACCGCAGCTTCGTCTGCTTGAGCGACCCAAGCACGAACAGCATTTCCGCCAATAATTGCATAGGGAATTTGTGCAGCTTCCAATGTGGCCGCAGTTTTCTCAAGTCGTTCTTGTATCTTCTCCACAGCGCGGTTCATCCTTTTCCAAAGTTCGTCGCCGGTGAAGCGAATGGATACCATCGTCATCTCATTTCCAGTTCGTGCTACCTACGATTTGCAGCGTCTAACAGATCAGCAATGTCTACGGAAAAACCTTCCAAAACTCTAGAATCAGCCGTCAGTCCACGCACAAAGGTTTCGACGACGTACTTCGACTGGACAAGCCGATGAACAAACAGGACTGCTTGTTGGGGATCAACCACCCAATACTCTTGAATGCCTGCCATCTCGTATTCGCCTACCTTTGTTTCCAAGTCCCGTTTGCGATCGCTAGGCGAGTCGCTGACGATTTCAATTATCAAGTCAGCACCGTTAGGATACTTGCCGATGTCGTCACGGCCCTTCTTTATGAATATCAAGTCAGGTTCTCGAAACTTCTCCTTCCATAATCGAACAGGCAGAGGTGCGAAGAAAACTTCGCCGAGCCTTCGACTCGTTACGAAATCATCTATTAATCGAAACAAAAAGCGAACCATTCGCTGGTGTTCTTTGGTAGGCAAATCTAACACATCAACGCATCCGCGATCAAATTCGATTTGGCGTCCGGCATCCAGCGCCAGATACTCTTGTTCAGTCCAACTCCCTTGTGGCGGAAAAAGCAACGCCATTCGCCAAGCCGGTTGGCCGATTTGCTCGTCTAAAATTTGGGGATCTGTCTGACTCATGTAGCTATTGTATTCTCTCGCATTTTGTCCGGGTAGGCCTCGCCGTCGCAGCAGCATTTCCCTTAGGCGAGCGGCAGATTGGAAACTACCAAAAGTAGATTGGGACCAATGTCCCGGTCCCTTGCTTGGACTGGACAAATGGTCCGCTACACTTATCTACTGGCTGCTCTGTTTTCTCGCTGCATCCAATGCATCCCTGATCTGTTCATTTCCAGGCAGCTTATTGTGCAAATACTCATAGCATTCAATCGCTTCAGCTGTTTGTTTGTACTTTAGATGCAAGTTTGCTCGATCAGCCCAAGCGACCAGCACTTCCGGCGCCGACTTGTTTATCGTCTGCAACCAACGAATCGCATCCCTGGACGACACTGACTTAGCCACCTCCATATGCACTAATAGTCGACTTACTGCCACGCCATACGCGGGACTAACTTTTAAGGCAGCCTCCAAAGCGCGAGTCGTGGTTTCTTCTTTCTCGCCACCACCAAATCCGTTGACGGCCACTAAGAGTGACCGTATCCCAACATCCAAAGTAGCAGGCACTCTCCGAGTGCCGTCCGCAGTCCCATCCAATCCCAACTCACTCCTAAGCGACACAACAATTGGATACTCTATCCCAGACGTAGCCATCTTCTCCAACATCAACAACAGTTCGAGTGACTCCGGGTTCAATTGCACTGCCATCGAAAATACCAAATCCAATTCCTTGCTTGCTGGCAGAATGGCACTTGAAACAACATGCCGAATTGCAGTAGCAGCAGTCAGCACACGAAACCCCGATTGGTCGAATGAGGAAAGTTGCTGAAGTTGCTCCGATAGAAAGACCTGCCCTTCCTTGATGCTATTTATGATGAGAAAACATCGAAAAATTGCTGATAGCGATTCGATCGAATGCGTTTCAGTTTCTCGCGTCGCCCAGTATTTTTCGAGTACCTTGTTCGCAATCTCCTGCCCAGCGGCTGGATCGAGCGCGAACCGAGCCTCCGCCGCCAAGGTAAGTGCTCGAAGGTCGCTAGTCGCATCGAACTGAAGTAAATCATCTGCCTCCCTAAGCATTTCTACTCGCCGGAGCAAAGCCAGATTGCTTGAAAGTCGAAGTGATTTCTCAACTAAAACTTGACCAAGCGTTAGCTTTGCCAGCCAACCTCTTGACTCTTTTTCCAATATGCCACGAACTTTCTCTTCGATGAGAGAAAGTTCGTCGACCGTCATTCCAGAATTTTCCTCCAGGTGCCGCCGAGACAACCAGAGACTTGCCTTACCGCTAAGAGTCCCACCAATTTTGCGAACTCGCTCCATGGCATCCTGAGCATTTTGGCGATCGTTCTTTGCCTGTCCCATGTATTTCGAGAATTGTTCGTCCCGTGTCTCTCCCGCCTGAACGTTTTTCGCTTGCTCTCGGTAACAAATCTCTAGTTCATTGCTCACGATCCCAAATCGAAAGTGAACTGAATCGTCAGCTTGATTCCAGCCCCCAAGTCGCCGAAGCGAAAGTTGAGTCTCCTTCAAGAGTTCAATCCTCTTGGACAGTGTCATATCGGTATCTAATCGACGAAAACGACCGCTTGATTCAATCTCGTCGACTCGCGCCAGTCCCACAGCCTTGAGATTACTGCTAATTGTATTGGAATAACGATCTTGAATCCCCGGTTTTACAATCAAACTGTAGTAACTCGACAGTGCGATGGCAAAAACAAGCAAGACCAAAGTTGGTATCCCTTTCCTCCAATGCTCCTGAAGAGTACCAGTCAGTTCATCTTCAATCGTTTCCACGGACGAGACAACTGCATCGGAGTCTAGAACGGCCTTATCAACCATATTAAGCACCTATGCACAAATAGGGGGGTATAACCTCATGTAGGCGAGCCTCTCCGAGGCTCGCAATTTTCAGCGTCTGCGGAGAGACGCTGCTACGTGGTTGAGCCAAGAAATTTATGCATAGGTGCTTTGTTGAACTAGGTTCAATCTTCATTCCTTGGGGCTTCCCGTATCTTGCGGTTGCGACGACGGTGGATTGCTTCCAGGAACGCTCGATTTGAGCTCACGAAAAGTGGTTCGCAATTTAGCGACGGCAATCCCCAAATTACGATGAACCTCTTCACGTTTATCCGGATCTATTACGTCACCGGAATCAAGCATGATCTGAATTTGGAAGGAAACCGGTTCGAGAATTGTTTGCTCGAATCTCTCAAGTCCTCTCACTCCTTTCGCAGCGCTTTGGATGGGTGTTCCGTCTAGCTGAAAAATTGCATATGCCACATAAGCAAAACGTCCTTGATCATTTTTTAAGTCCAAGACATGAACATAGAACTTTTTTTCCGCCAGCTCGTCACCAGAAGCTGCCGATGATTGCTCAATTTGTCGAGAGGCAGTGTTTAGTCGCCAGCCAGCGCCCTGATAGCAAATGTCCAGTAAATGAAACCCACGAAATGGAAAATCAGTGGATATTATTACCGGTCCGATTGGACTTCGGTACATCCAGATGTTCGAAAACTGTCCTTGTGAGCTCTCACGACTGCGCTCCAGATTCTGGTACGATTCAAACTGCCAGTCGCCCAAAATCTTTGGAAGATTCTGCGATTCCTTAACTCTTGCGAGCGCAGCTTTGTCAAAGACAGGATAACTATGCAAAGTGTTTTTGGTAAGTATTTGCAACGAAAACGCTCCGATCGCCAAGAAGAAGAGGACAAATGCCCCACTTCCCACCAAATGAAGAACGCCTTTATTCTTAACCAGCGGATATCGCTGACTGCTTTTTGTAGCGACTAGCTGAACTGTGGGCCGTTTTTTTCGAAAGACGGCTCCTGCGAACTGAATAAAAGCGAAATCGCAACTAAAAGCCCCGGCGAAAACCATCAAGCCTAAGATCGTATGCTGAACTCCATGCGACAAATCTATTCCTGCCCACTCCAGGCCAAGCACGATCGTAACGAGTCTAACAATGTTTCCGCACGACGCCCAAACAGGCACAAGCGAAAGCGACACGACCGCTACTAACAACCGCTGTCTAAACCAAAGCACAAGGCATAGGCAAATGGCCATCAACGCATAAAGGCTATCTACTCCACTACAGGCCTCGTCTACGAACAGACGCTTTTGGGCAAGTTCTAGAACGTTTCCTGCCGGAAGGTGAAGTATCCCAATACAATCAAGAATCATGCTCGTGAGATGGCTCGATTGCCGCTGAAGAAACTGAATGAGTTTATCGTCGTACCCTGCGGGGAATGGCAGGGTCATCCAAAGAACGCTCGACAGCCCGACCGCAGTATTCCAACGGAGATTGTTTCCTCGCAGTAGAAGCCAAGAGACAACAAGTCCAACTGCCGAAGCATAGGCTAGCCAAGGCGAAGAAATCAAAATGGATTCTGCTGCGGCAATGGCGCAAAAAGAAGCAATTCCAACTCCAGCAATAAGCCGGATCCATGAGCGACAAGAAGCCAGCCCACCTAGTCGCTCGTGTGCGAAGTAAGCAAAGCCCATCCAAGCCATCGGAAAAAACTGGAAGTGGGGCCGCGACCAAAGACTTAGGCACTGTATCCACAGAATCGGTGAAAGACTGACAAGAGCAATCAAGAACGCGCAGTCAGTAAGGTTGAATGGTCGTGAAGACTTTATCACTTTGTTTTCAATTGGATTCGTTGTTCGTGCTTGCCGAAGTAGGTCCTGCCTGCCGGGCAGGACTTTGCGACAGACGTCCCGCCCGGCAGGCGGGACCTACAACTCAGTCCCGCCCGGCAGGCGGGACCTACTACAACTCAGATTCAAGTATCTCGCGAATTCGTGGAGCAGCAAGCCCGTCGCCGTATGGATTCTTTAGGGCGGAGCGTTTTGTGTACTCCACTTTGTCGTTAAGCAAGAGCGATGCTTCTCGCAAAATTGTTGCAACATCGGTGCCCACCAATCGGCAAGTGCCAGCATCCACCCCCTCAGGGCGTTCGGTGGTATCTCGCATGACAAGCACAGGCTTGCCGAGCGATGGCGCTTCTTCTTGTACTCCCCCAGAATCGCTGAGCAGAAATGTACATCGATCCATCAGCCATACAAAGTCTTCGTAGCCGGCTGGTTCAACCAAGGCAACACGGCTATTGTTGCCGAGTATGCGCTGAACGGGCTCGCGAACTTGTGGATTCAAGTGAACTGGATAAAGCACTCCGACTTCGGGGAACGTTTCTGTTATGCGAGCGATCGATTGGCATATTCGTTCGAAGCCATCACCAAACGATTCTCGGCGGTGACCAGTAACCAATATCCAACGTCGTCCTGCATCGATGAATTCCTTGCGAAAAGTCTCTGGGATATTGACTCGTTTCGAAACATCAACTGAAGCCACCCCAAATGAATTTAATCGACTTCGAACCCAGAGCAAGGCATCGACAACGGTGTTGCCGGTAACGTGTAGGCCGCTATGAATTCCTTCACGTTCAAGATTGGCTTTACTCACTTCCGTTGGACAAAAATGCCATCGCGTGATTGGAGACGTTAGTCGGCGATTCATTTCTTCAGGAAAAGGCGACGCCATGTTTCCGGTACGCAACCCGGCTTCAACGTGCCCAACTGGAATGCGAGCGAAAAATGCTGCAAGTGCCGAGGCTAAGACCGTCGTTGTATCTCCCTGGACTAGCAACGCTGCCGGTTTGAATGTATCACACCATTTGGACACGGCCGATAGTACGCTACCAGTCAAATCTGGCAACGTTTGTCCAGGCTGCATTAAGTCCAAGTCATGTTCCGGTCGAATGCCAAACACTTCCAACGTTTGATCTAACATTTGCCGATGTTGAGCAGTGGCTAGAAAAACGGTTTCGAATTTTTCAGACTCGCGCAGAGCAAAATAAACTGGAGCCATTTTGACCGCCTCTGGACGAGTCCCCGCAACCACTGCAATAAGTTTTTTTGTCAATTCAAAATCCTTCGTTTCAGTTGCGAAATGCGAGTAGCGAAATGAAAGATAAAGGGACCGTCCGCAATTAAGCTTCGCAATTCAAAGTTAGCGGAAGGGCGCGAGCGCTGCGGTTTCTCGGCACCGGACGGCTTGCGCCGTTCCGCTAAAACGGCAACTTATTTTCGGATGGTCCTTAACACACAGCTCAATTCTCGATTCTCGCCGTTTTGTTCTCGCCGTTTTGTTCTAAATGTTCACGTACCAACGCGGACTCTGGGGTTGGCAATCCATGAAACCAATTGCGATATCCCTTCCAGCTTGGCATCAAAATAGCGACAGCCGTAGCCACCAGGATCTTTACATCGACCCATAGGCTTTGATTGTCAACATACCAACACTCGAGCGCACCTTTGAATGGCAGGATGTCCTCACGGTAGCAGGTGCGTAAGTCCCGCCCAATCATTTGAGCTTTAGAAATGACGGCCTCCTCATCCCGAAAGACAATCGATCCAAGACCTGTTAACCCTGGCTTTGCTTTTACTATTTTTTGCTGAACTTCCGGCGAATAGTCAGAAAATCCTCTTGGCATCAGCGGACGCCAACCAACCAAAGATAACTTCCCAACGAGTACGTCCCAAAACTGTGGGAACTCGTTGAGTTTAGTTTTCCGAAGCACTCTCCCGACCGGCAAGATTCGAGGATCATGTCGTATGGTAAGGTCCTGTGATCCCAGGTTTGGACTGTTCTTGATCATCGTCACAAGTTTCGAAACATAAATGGTCTTTCCAAACTGACCAATGCGTTCTTGAAAATAGAATGCTTCATGCTCGCCAGTCAGTTTAAGGATGGCTATAACAATTGCCAGCGGTATCAAAACAATGACCAGAACGATGCCTGACAGTAGAATATCCATTAATCGCTTAAGCATGATTTCTTTTTCGTCTCCGATCATTGGCTGGCGTTTCGCGGTCAAACCGAGTTCTTATGACCCAACAACATGCTTGATTTTCTCGCACACGAATGAAAGGTCATCTTCGCTAATACTCGTGGAACAAGGAATGGACAAGCAAGTTTCATGTATTGCTTTGCAGCAATCATTTTTCGTGACATACATGGAGGACTCGTACATTGGCAAGATGTTCATCGGTGCCCAAAACGGTCGACACTGGATCCCTGCAGCATTTAATTCACCCAGTAGTCTCTTTTGTAACGATGTTCTGATGGTGAATAGCCATCCATTCCATTCAACATCTTCTGAGATCGACTGAAACTCAAAATCAGCCAAACCGGATAGTTCCCTTGTGTAGAAATCAGCAATCTGTTTCTTGCGAACTACAAATGCGGGAAGTTGTTCCATTTGAGCGAGTCCAACTGCTGCGAGAATGTTAACTAGACGGTAGTTGTATCCGACTTCGTCATGAAAATAGTAAAGTGGATCCGTTTTCGCAGTTGATGTAATGTGTTTCCCACGCTTGGCCAGCGATGAATCGTCTGTCAGTATCACCCCACCTCCACCCGTTGAGATGATCTTATTTCCGTTGAAGCTTACCGTACCCAAGTTTCCTATAGTGCCAGCGCATCTACCTTTGTATTTCGAACCTAGAGCCTCGGTACTGTCTTCGACAACCCATACGGGATACTTCTTCACGATCTGCGTAAATCGATCCATATCACAAATGTTTCCCTGCACATGTACAGGCATAATCACGGGAATGCGTCGTCCGTCGGACTTCAGACGGAGTTCTCCGGCGATGATCGCGCACTTTTCCGCAAGAAATTCCTCCAAGATATCTAGGTCCATCTGCCAACTAGCCTGGTCCGCGTCGACGAAAATGGGATCGGCACCCGTATAGCGAATGGCATTTGCCGTTGCAACAAAGGTTATGTTGTTTGTGATTACGTAGTCGCCTGGGCCGACTCCTGACAAGATGAGACATACATGCAATGCTGCCGTTCCATTGACAACCGATATGCCGTGCTTTGCTCCCGCGTACTGAGCCACTGTGTCTTCGAATGCTGTGACGTAGGAACCAACCGAAGAAATCCAGCCAGTGTCCAAACACTCTTTTACGTACTTCCATTCGTTTCCAGCGAGATTCGGAACGCAAAGTGGGATAAATTTATTTGAGCTCACAGTTGATATCTTTATTTCTTATTGTCATAAAACGATTCGTGCAGGTCTGGATTGGAGGCTAAGTACTCGCGGTACCAAGCGATGGTCTTTTTTAGACCTTCTTTCCAGCTCGTCTTTGGCTGGTATCCGAGTTCGTTGCATGCCTTGGTGATGTCCGGACAGCGTCGATTGGTAGAACCCGGGTAGGTTGGAGCGTATTCGTACTTACCGTCATATTCAAAAAGCTCCCCTGTAAACTTGACCAGTTGCTCGATGGATATTTCGTCCATTGCACCAATGTGGTACGTCTCAAGGTTTCTGCCCTTTTCCATTGCGAGAACGGTACCGGATACTGCATCGTCTATGTAGTTGAAGGACCTAGTTTGGTCGTGACCGTAAATCTTGAACGGATTTTCGTTTGCTAAGAATCGTTGCGCCAGGTGTGGAATAACATGTTTGAACCCCATGCGAGGACCAAATACATTGTGGTATCGAATGACGGTGCACTCGAAACCAAGCGACTTTGCGTAGTTCATGAAACCGGATTCACCAAGCATCTTGGTGACCGCATAAGTAAAACGAGGATGTCGAATGTCTTGGATGGTCAACGGTACCTCCTCAGGCGTCGGGATCGCATATCCAAATGACTCGATTGTCCCCGCGTAGCACTCACTTGTTGAGGTAAACAGAACCTTCTTACAGCTACTTCGTCTGAGCCATTCAAGAGTGTTGTAGATTAGCGCCGTGTTTATACGAATTATCTCATGTGGCATCGTGTTGACGTAGTCGACTCCAACAACGCTCGCCAGCATATAAACTTGATCATAGTCCGTTCGAAGCGCATCGAAGGACGATGGCGAAGTGAAATCCCCCGATACGATCTTGACTTCCGCTCGATTTTCAATCTCAACAAGTTGCGCATCTCTTTTTCCTCCTGAACGAAAGAAATTGTCGGCGATCGTAATGTCGCAATCCCCACGGTTGCACAAATACTTTGCAATATTGAGGCCAATAAAGCCAGCGCCACCTAATAGAAGCACGTTACTATTCTTCGCCATGGTTCGTTACTTAAAGTCGTAAGAGAATGGGCATTCGCTTGGTCACGGACAAGATAAGTCTACAGGTCCCCTCTTCCCAATACTTTGACTTGTACAGATTGTTGCAGTTCTGCGATCTCCTTTGAACCAAAGATTCCTATTGTGTCGAACAGCAACATGCCACAGCGATTTTCGCAAATCGCTTGCCTGAGTTTTGCGTTGTCTTTGTAGAGACTATGTCCTGTGCTGACAACGATCGCATCGTATTGCGACTTCATCACTGCATCCAGGTCTTGCGAAATTTCGAGTCGCTTTTCATCCCAATACTCGATGAACGGATCGTGGCAAATCACGTCAGCACCGTCTGCCGTCAAACATCCGTGTAATATTTCGACCGGTGTGTATCTTGTGTCCCCTACATCATTCAGATAGGAAACGCCAAGCAACAGAACTTTCGCACCGGATAGGGGACGGCCAAAATGTTTTTTCATTTGTTGGTAAGCGTAGTAGGGCATCAAATCGTTAGTACGAACTCCATTTTCACTTTGCTTGAGTCCCTCTTTACTTCCAAACAAGTTTTGTTTCGACCAGCTTGCAAGCAATGGGTCTTTTGTAAGGCAGTACCCGCCGACTCCGATCCCTGGAAGCATTATGTTTTTATGGGTTGGTCTCATCCGAATTGCTTTGACAACTTCAAATAAATCGACCTCGGCCTCCTCAGCGAACCTTGACCATTCAACCATGAATCCGATATTCATGGCTCGGTACGAATTCTCCAAGACCTTTGCCATTTCTGTTGCGTTGGTCGAACCCAATTCCGTCAATGGAAACTCTTTCGTTGAGATAACTGTTCGCAGGAACCCTTCCGTTGCTCGCTTGCTCTTTTCGTCAACACCAGAAAAAACGCGATAGAAGTTTTGAATGCTGTCGATGTAATTGGGACCAGGCATCACCCGTTCGTAGGAGTGCCCTATCTTGATCGCATCGGTCGCAAGGCTGCGACTTCTTAATCCGTCTTCAATGATCGGTCGGACAATATGTCTACATGTTCCCGGCGGAACCGTGGTCTCAACCAGCACCAAGCAATCCGGCTTGCAATGGCGCCCAATTGTTTCCATTGCCGATCGAAATGAATCCAGATTCACCTCATATCCCTCTAGTTCATTGATCTCAGAGGCATGTTTCTTTACGTCCAGATTGATGTCAACGATGATAACATCAGCTTTTGAATACGCATACGAGTCAAAAGTTGCATAGAGATTTCGTTTGTCGCGTGCCTTCTGAAAGAACTGCTCTATCTTCGGGTCGTCCGCCTTTATCGGAAACTGACCTCTGTTGATGGAGTCTATCTTCCAGTAACTGGACTCCGAAAGGATGTCCACTCCGATCACCGCATACTCTTCGGTTAGCGCGTTTGCCACAACCAATGACATAACCGCCCCCACGAATCCCAAGCCTTGAATCACTACGACCTTTTTGCCAGGATGTAGCGCAAGGAAAGCATCGATCGCATCAATATCGTTTCCAATCGGTAACGAAACTCGTTTTCTTCCAAGGGTATTTGCGTTAGACATAGCGTAGTTTTTCGAGGTCAATCAGCTGAAAGTTAGCAACAAAGAACTTCGAAGCGTAGCTCAGTTGAAACGATTCTCAAAACCAAATCGCATTCCTGAAAGCCGGAACAACTTTCCTAGCTTTCAAGTTAGCGGTTATAGTGGAGGTAGGAGTTAAGAGCTTCAGGGTTTCGCGATTTACTGTGTTCACGATAGCGGTAAGAACGGTTTTGCCGGGGTGCCGCGTACGTATTGCCCATCGGGATGAGACGAGACGACAGTGGCTCCTGCTGCCACAAAACAACTATTGCCCAGCCGAACAGATTGTATTACGGTGCAGCCAGTTCCTAGGTGACACCCATCGCCGACAACTACATCACCTGAAAGTGTGGCACGTGGCGAGAGGTGACAGAACGAGCCGATAGTGCAATCGTGATCTACACTAACGCAACTGTTCAATATCGTGAATCTCCCAATCTTCACACCCGGTTGAACGACCACGCCTGCAAAAATCTGACTGCCTTCGGCGATGTCTGCCCTAGAAGCGACAGACGAAAAGGGGTGAACTAAGAGGGGAAATCGATATCCTCTCGATTCAAATTTCTGGGCGATTTCATACCGCATTCCCCCCACTTCGCATGGCCAAAGACTTCCAAGCCCCAAGGCCAGTTCTACGGTGTCGGATGAAAACCGTTCCATCAACTGATAGTCTGTAATTATCGGAACATCCGTTGGTAGTCTGCCTCGTCGTCCTTCAACCAAATCAGTTGCAGCAATGACATTCCTTCCCGACTCACGCAAAGTACTAAGTACAACGCTTGCGTGTCCACCATTACCGATAATAATGACAGGTAAACTCATTGCTTCTCGACTCAATTATTGGACTCCCAAGAGTGAGTTGAAGGTGGGTGAGTCCAGATTGGTGGAATCACCACAGACGTTCGTTCCCAATTCGCGAGTTCCATCTAGTCTCATACGACCCTCTTCATTGCTCGTTTCGCGCGTGCCGATAAAATGTGCCAATCCATAAGATCGCGCCTTACATATGTGAGAGCGTCCACGTGGCAGTCATGTCCGATTTGGACACCGACATTGACAAACGCATTGCTTCCGATCAGAACACGGTCACCAATCGTCGCTGAGCCACTTATCCTTGCGCCAGGAAGTATTACGCAATTCTCGCCAATTTTGGAGTCATGGCCAATTGAAGCATGCAGATGCACGATGCAGTGGTCGCCTACATCAGCGTTGGAGGATACAATTGCCAAAGGCCCAACGAAGACGCCGATGCCAAGTCGAGCTGTCGGCGAAATTACTGCCGAGGGGTGCACGACCGTAAATGACTTCCATCCAACCTCAACGCATCGTTTGTGTATCCGCTGCTTGACTAGTAGATCGACTACACCGATGTTGTAGTAAATCTCTCGGCCGCTCTTTAGTAGCTTCGGCAAATGCAAATCGGTAAAAGCAGGCTCTTCGAAATACAATCGCTCAATTGAATGAAAAGTCTGCGCGTACCCAAGCTTAGCAGCTTCCAGAACTTCGTTGGCAGTTTTATCACCAAACACGATTAATGTTGGAAGCATTCGCATTCTTACTTCGGCTCAGCCAAATTTAGGGTCATAAAAAACAGCCTCGGGACTCTACGAGGCCGACTTGCTTTCGCCCCGAATGGGGGCAGTTACATCTTAGCCTTAGGCAGAGCACAGCGACGAAACGTCGCGCAGCGAGGCCCTCTGCCCTAGGGCTGCGATGTTAAAGACCGTTGGTCTAGAATAATAGCATTGCGAAAGGCGACAAACAGTCATATCGTTCCCGAGTCGACCACGAACTCTTGCCCGGTTACGGAGCTACTCGCATCGCTCAAAAGAAATCCTACGGTTGACGCCACCGATTGGATGGATGTAGCGGATTTCAACGATGTTCTGCTGAAGATCTTGTCCCGATCGGAATCGGATAAGTCTGAAGACATGGATGTTTCCAAAAAGCCAGGTACGACGCAATTGGAGCGAATTCCTTTTGCGCCCCATTCTCGCGCGACATTTTTAGAGAACGCTTCCAGCGCTCCTTTCGTGGCTGCATACATGGCAAGTCCCTTATAGCCCTTGTGACTACAAATCGAAGAGACATGAACCATCGAGCCCGTCGTCTGGTGCAACAACATGTTCCGAATGACCAGCTTGGTAAGTACCATGGGCGAAAGCACATTGACCTGAAACATGGTCTCAACCAATGCAAGATCGAGGTTGCTTACCAAGTCGTCATAAGCTACGGCAGCGTTGTTGACAAACCCGTGAATTGGAACGTCATTTCCAATGTTTCGATCATAGACCGCTTCTTTGATGGTAGCTGGTTTTGCAAGGTCGCATTCCATAAACACCGCACGCTCATGGTGTTGTTTTAGTAGTTCGCGGAGTTCCGTCGAAATGGTGCGATTGACAACGAAAACCGAATGCCCTAGCTCGAGTTGCTGCTTTGCGATGGAAAGCCCAAGCCCACGTGAACCTCCGGTAAGCAAAATATTCATAATGGCGTATCCGCTCGTCGGAGTCCCGATGCAAATACCGTAGGCTCGCCCTGCGGATGCTCCAATACCGCAGGCTTTTCTAGGACAGTCAAGTACATTTATTTCGAGACTTCTCGCTCATCGCCACCATACTTAATTCTCGTTCCTTGGCTCCGCCTTCATGGCTAAATTCATTCCGCTCGGTTCTTCTTTCCCGATTGCGTTCTAGCAATCTCCTGAACGAAGTCAACGACGCGAGGAATCTTGTATGTTGGCACTAATTCTTCAAGCCTTCTTCGGATCAAGGGAATAGTCAACTCGGCTCCAGCCGAACGGACTATTTCACAACAGACGATATTGCCCATCACCGAATTCTTACGACCGAATACCCTTGCATCTGCCACACCATCAATGGCAACAAGCAGTTGTTCTACTTCAATTGGATTGACTTTGTAACCGCCAACGTTAATCCAATCGTTTTTCCTGGCCGTGAACCGCAGTGTCAGCGGTTGAGTCGAAATGATTTCAACACAGTCGCCGGTAACGAAGAATTCGTCTCCGCCATTTCTCCGAAGTGACTCAGCCAACAACGAGCGATGAATCGCTAGCATGCCATCTGTGACCTTGACTAATTCGGTTAGTTTCTCAGGGACTTGAAAGGAGTCGCCATCGGATATCAATAGGGATCCGGATTCAGTCGATGCATAGACGTTTCGAAACATCGCATTCGGAAAGGCAGCCCCGATCTGGTCGATCAGGAGGCGATCAGCGATTTCTCCGCCTGTCGTAATATGACAAACGCTATCGTGCACTATCTTATCGCTGCAAATGAGACGCATCCAAGTTGGAGTCGCGCTGATGTGCGTAACACTCTGATCATCTATTGCCTTATGAACAGCCGAGGCATCAAGCTCCGCGAGCCTTATGATGGGGTTTGTATTGGAAATTGCTTGGAAAAAAACTTGCAAGCCTGCGAAACTGGCCGGATGATAAGTCAGTCCCCAAACGTCGAATTGGTGACGATCACTCGTCTGCACCGAGCGGGTTAGCGTTTCCGTCCGGTGCTGTACCAGTTTTGGACGCCCGGTTGTACCCGATGTGAACACGCCAATTTTGCAGGTTGACGAAGCGATCGACGCCGCTAACAGGGGCAAGTTCAGATTCCGCGTATAAGCGGTTGTTTGTGTGTTCGCGTTGTTCGCTTCAGAATTGCTCAGGGGATATTGACTCAACGCCAAATCTGTATTGTTGATTTTTGCTGCAAGCAACATAGTAAAAAGTTGGTAATAGGTGTCATACCACACGATGCTCGGAATCGACTGGATCAAATTAACGTCGCGAAGCAGATCAGCATAGGTCTTGCGCAGCCCTATCGACCTATCAACATAAAAAAGTTTATCGTTCATCGATCCTATCAAGAATCTCACCAACGGATATCACAATGCCTTTTGCAAATACATCCACACCCAGTTTCGCCTCAATTTTCACCGTCAAAACGGCGAGGTCAAGTGAATCCAGACCTAGGTCATTTCGCAGCAGTGTGCCACGCGCAATTTCAGATACCTGGTCTCGTCCCGATTCATCGAGCACTTCATTGATGGCTGCTAAAATAATGTTCATCAGTTTTCGACGCGTTGTCTATTTTGTTCAGTTACAGGCCGAAGGCCATTGTAGAACAGTTGTCTCAACTGTTCCCGTCCAGCGCCATCGTCCGTAAGTTGGGACCATTGTCCCGATCTAAGGCGAGCGGCAGACTGCTCTGCCATGGAATTCGTTCCGCAATCAGTTGCGCTATGTTGAATGCCGCAGTCGCCGCTGGAGACGGTGCATTGTTAACGTGTATCATCCTTGAATTTACTGAAATTAGGAAGTCATCAACCAAGTTCCCGTCTGGAAGAACTGCTTGCGCTCGTACACCAGCCTGCGCACTCACAAGATGCTCGGCGCGAATCTCTGGCATCAGTCGCTGAAGCGCACGGACAAAGGCAGCTTTGCTAAAGGATCGCCACATTTCTCCAGCTCCCATCCTCCAATGTTTCGCAGCCATCCTCATAAAACCACTATAGGTAAGTGTCTCGAACAAATCCCTGCCATTGACGTGCCATTTCGTGTATCCTTCGCGAGCGAATGCTAAGACGGCATTTGGACCGCATTCCACTCCACCGTTTACCATACGTGTAAAGTGAACACCAAGGAAAGGAAACTTTGGATCAGCAACCGGGTAGATCAAATTCTTGCAAAGGTGTTGAGCCTCCGGTTTAAGTTCAAAGTACTCGCCGCGAAAAGGGACAATTCTCGCTTCGGGTTTGACCCCAGATAACTCGATGACGCGATCGCAATGCAAACCAGCGCAATTGATTGCGATCCCAACACTTAAAGAATTCCAAGTGGACTCAATTTCAACTCCATTGTCGTGTGGTCGTATACCTAGAACCTTCGCATTCGTCTGAATAGAATGATTGCGATCACGCAGGAGTTGGACCATTTTATTGCATACGGCTCGGTAGTCGACAATGCCCGCTTCAGGTACATGAATAGCTTGAATTCCTGCGGCGTGTGGTTCAATTTCTAACAATTCTTGTCGGTTGATAAGTCTGCAGTTCACTTGATTTGCAACGCCACGCTCATAAATCCGTTTTAGCAATGGCAGCTCAGACTCGTCGATCGCGACAATCACTTTGCCACAAATTTCGTGTGCAATTCCGTGTTCTCTACAGAATTCTTGCATTCTGAGTTTTCCAAGCCGGCAATTTATAGCCTTCATGGAGCCCGGTTTATAGTAGATTCCGGAATGCAAAACGCCGGAATTTCGCCCTGTTTGATGCTCAGCAAAAGCACTTTCTTTTTCTAAAAGGACGATTCGAAAGTCTGGTTTCTGATTCGCAATTTGCCAAGCAGTAGCCAAGCCAACAATCCCGCCACCAATGATTCCTATGTTGTAATCCTGACTAATTGTCATGCTAGCTTTCCGCATGCCTTGGAGGTCGTAAAGCTTGTGTTCGTAGACATTTTATTTAATCAGCGTACCCTGCAAGACCGCCTCAATCTGGTCGACGCCCTTAACAAAGGATAGTCGATTGCGGTAGTAAGTCTGTCCGCTAATTCCCATTTCGCGTCTAGCGTCTGGAGTCATTTGTTTCAGTTTTCGAATTGCCTCGACAAGGGACTGTGCGTTCTCAGGTTCAAATGGGATTCCTCCACCCGAATCTCGAACCAGTTTTGCCGCATCGCCGCGAAGGCCACATAGAATCGGTTTTCCTGCATACAGATAAGCCTGAATTTTTGAGGGTACCGTAATCTCAAAAATGGGAGCATCCTTCAGATGGACAAGCAGTGCGTCTGCATTGGCAAAAACGTTCCCAATTTCCGAAGGGGGCACTTGAGGAAGGAACTTAACATTGTCCATCGACGCTGAAATGTTTCTCAGTCGATCGACTTCGATCCCGCCACCGACAAACGTAAACTTCACGTCGCTGAATTCTTTTGTAACTAGCTTGGCCGCATCCATTATTCTGTCCAATGCTTGCATGATCCCCATGTTTCCTGCAAACACGATATTAAAGTGATTGGTGAATCCGAGCTCCTGAGCGACGACTGCGTTCGGCTCTGGGACGTGAATCGATGATTCGTCGCACCAATTGTAGATCATATCCAACTTTGCTTGGCTGATACCGCGATTTGCAAGATTCTGCTTAAATCCCGGTGTACAGGCGATGAGCTTGTCAGCTGCTTGGTACTCGTGTTTACACCACCATGCAAGGAGTCGCGACACAAATCTCGAGCGAAGCATGCCAGACGCATTGACAGATTCTGGCCACAGGTCCAAAACATCAATTACAACCTTGGCGCCAGTGAACAATCGAATTGCTCGAAAGGCTGGACCAAGCGTGATCAAATTGTATACAAATACAATATCCGGCTTTTTAATCAACCACGGACCAAGTATGCAAGCAGCTATGCCAAAACTCAAATAGTTGAGAATTCTCAAAACGCCATTTCGATTATGACTGGGAAAAAGCGGGACGCGAATGATTTTTATCCCGTCCATTTCTTCCAGTCGCCACAGACGCAACTTGTAACCATTGTATAGCTTTCCGCCTGGATAATTTGGGAAGCCGGTCAGCACTTGCACCTGGTGGCCCCGGTCACGAAAAGCCTTTGCCAAGGGCAAACCCTTGAAGTTGGGTTCTGGCTGGAAATACTGCGTCAACATCAAAATTCGCAAAGTACTACTTACTCCCAATATGCGTATTGACTGAAAAGTCGTTAAGACGAAATTTCCCTGGTGGGCACGCGGGTTTTTGGAACACAATATGGAAATACTTTTTTGTTTGGTTCTTGAGACCGCATGAAGACGGGTCCATATCCCTGACAAAATTGCATGGGTTTCTCTCGGAGTTTATGGCCCTAATCGTCGGCATGACAGTAGTGCGAGTAATAATCGCAATGGCTGTCCATCCAGACTTTCAGCTCATTGAGCATTTTGTGGTAGTCGGCTGAATTAGGGAAAGTATTCAGTTTGGTATTGACCAAGCTTTTGTCGCTGTTTGTTGTGACGTTGCGCAAAATCTGAATATCACGGGACCAGACCTCCTTAAAGAGACTAAGTAACTCGTACTTGGAAATCTTCTGAGGGGGGCAAAGATGCACTAGACCAGTGAGTTCCGAGCGAATACAGAGAGTTACAGCTTTCGCCAGTTCCAAAGTGGTCACTCCGGACCAAAACACTCGGTCGAAGCCAGTAACCGCCTGACGTTGCTTTAAAAACCAGTCCAGTAAGCCTGTCCCGTTTTTTTTAAGTTCGGGTCCTACAATAGATGTGCGTATCGTGAGATCCGAATCGTTGATAACCTCTCCCAGAGCCTTGGTGCGCGCATAGGGGCCATCACCGTCCCGTACGGCATCTTCTCTATAACTGCCTGCACTTCCAGAAAATACGCAGTCGGTACTGATATGAAGTAGTCGAAAGCCAAGTCGCTTGCCTATCTCGGCCACTTTATGGGGCAGATAGCTATTTACAAGAACTGCGTTGGCGATGTTTTCGTTCGCACTTTGCACGAGTACTCCGATACAATTTACCACTACCTGAGGCTCAAACTCGCTTATCCAACATTCGAGCATTTGAAAATCCGATACATCGAATACAGTAACCGGAAACTGGTATGCATGACGTGCTGTGGCCTTAACGTCGAACTCGTCCAAATTATGTAGATACTCTGCCATGACGTGCCCAGCCATACCTGCCGCCCCTAGGACAGCAATTCGTTTTCGGTTCGTCATAGGCCTTCACTCCATACCGTGCGCTTGATGTAATCGATATAGCTGACGATGATGCGGACTGTCTTAACGGATACATTGTCAGCACTATAGTCGGGAACAAGTCGACTGCCAGTCCCACGTTCTCTGAACTGCGATATCATGATTTCGATGGAATTGAGTACATCAGCCCGTTTGAGCCCGGACATAATGAGTGTGCCCTCGTCCATGCCTTCAGGCCGTTCATGTGCTTGCCGGATCGTGACGGCAGGAAACTGAAGAATCGAAGATTCTTCAGTTATGGTTCCACTGTCTGAGATCGTGCACAATGCATTACGCTGCAATTGGATATAGTCGAAAAACCCCTGAGGCTTAAGGAATTCGATCAAGCCATTCATCTGATAGTCCCCCAGCCTCTCCAGTCGCTTGCGAGTTCTTGGATGCGTTGAGACGATAATTCGCCTGCCGTAGTGCTCCGCTATGCCATTCAGAGAATCCAGCAAGTCACCAAAATTCTTCGGCGAATCAACATTTTCTTCCCGATGGGCACTAACCACAAAATACTCTTGCTTAACAAGACCCAATTGTTGCAGAATTTCGGACTGGGCAATCTTTTGATGATGAAAAGCAAGCACTTCTGGCATGGAAGAGCCTAATTTGATAACCGTCTCGGGACGCAGTCCTTCCGCCAACAAATATCGCCGCGCGTGTTCCGTGAGCGTCAAATTAATATCGCTTAAATGGTCGACAATCCGACGATTGAGCTCTTCGGGCACACGTTGATCGAAGCACCGATTGCCAGCCTCCATGTGGAACACAGGGATCCTGCGTCGTTTGGCAGAAATTACAGATAGGCAGCTATTAGTGTCGCCATAAAGCAGCAAACAGTCTGGTTTAATCTCCTCCATCAACTTGTCTGATTTAGCGATCACATTCGCTATGGTTTCAGCAGGAGTACTAGCTGCAACGCCTAAGAAGTAGTCTGGCTTTGCAAGCTGCATATCACGGAAAAAAATTTCATTCAGCTCGTAATCATAATTCTGTCCCGTATGGACTAGTATGTGGTTAGTATGCTTTTGCAGCTCAGGAATCACTCTGCTGAGTTTTATAATCTCAGGCCGAGTCCCCACAATGGTCATTACTTTTTTCAAATCGACGATTCCTTATTCCCGAGCTCTTGCTGAATACACTCAAGATCCATCAGCAGATCAATCATGGCTTGTTCATCCAGCTGCCGTGTATTTTTAGATGTGTAGTCTTCCTCACGCGAGATCCCCTCATTTCCTGTCTCGAAATATTGTGCATAATTTAGATCTCGCGAGTCAGAGGGCACTCGAAAGTAGTCTACGAGGTCCTCAGAGCGCACCAGTTCTTCGCGACTTAACAGCGTTTCATGTTTCTTCTCACCATGCCGAGTTCCTAAGATACGGATCTCTTGACGAACACCAAACACCTTTTGAACTGCTTCAGCCAGCGTCAAGATGGTCGCCGCAGGTGCTTTTTGGACAAATGTATCACCTGGCATGCCATGTTCAAAAGCAAACAGCACAAGCTCGACGGCTTGAGGTAAAGACATCATGAAACGTGTCATCTCGGGATCAGTGATCGTCAAAGCCTTGCCGGATTTGATCTGGCTGACAAAAAGTGGAATGACAGAACCGCGCGAGCCCATGACGTTGCCGTAGCGAGTATTACACATCAACGGCCCATTGGCGTTGAGATTCCGCGACGTCGCAATAGTAACCTTTTCCATCAAAGCCTTACTCATCCCCATCGCATTGATTGGATAAACGGCTTTGTCCGTACTGAGCACAATCACTTTTTTTACGTTGTTAAGAATGGCTGCATGAAGTGTATTCTGAGTTCCCAGGACATTGGTCTTGACCGCTTCGACTGGGTAGAATTCACATGAAGGGACTTGCTTAAGCGCGGCTGCACTGAAAACAAAATCTACGCCTCGCATTGCGGCATTAACGCTCTCGAAATCGCGCACGTCACCGATATAGAACTTGATTTTCTCATTGCCATATCGATGCCTCATATCGTCCTGCTTCTTCTCGTCTCGACTAAAGATACGAATTTCGCCGATCTGAGTATTCAAGAAGCGGTCCAGCACAGCATTGCCAAACGAACCGGTTCCACCAGTAATTAGCAGGTTTTTCCCATTAAACATCGTTTTCTCAGTAGCGTCTAATCCCATAATCGCCATTCTTTTTATGATTTCTTCGGGGAACTCTCGTAAACATTTCTCAAAAAGGAGAACGTCTCGTATGCGCACTTTGTCCAGGAGAAATCGCGGGCACGTTGAAAAGCGCGAAAAGCATAAGATGCTCGAGATTCGCGGCTGCGTAGCAATACTTCCAATTCCTTGGAAATCGATTCCACGTTTTCCGGGTCGACAGAACAACAAGCTCCAGCATGGATTTCTGGCAGAGCGCTTCGATTAGAACAAAGGATCGGCAAGCCCGACGCCATCGCTTCCAACAAAATCATACCAAACGTTTCACAGCTAGAAAGACATGCATAAAGATCCGCATTTTGATAGAACTTTTCAATATCGCGATAAGTTGCCTCTCCATGCAAATGAATCCACTTGCGGTAAGGATCAAGTCTGTCTGCAAGACGTTCTACATTGCGAAGAGCAGGGGGGTAGGCAGAACCAACAAGATCCAAGCGAACTGGAATCTTCTCACGCAATATCGCAGCGGCTTGTATAAGCTTGTCCTGATGTTTATACAAATCGATGGTAGACACATACAAAAGTTTTGCAGGGTCGTCTTCTGTGAACGAATTAAACTCGCGCTGCGCCCGAGGCTCATGAAAGAATCTAGTGTTAATCCCATGATAAATGAGCGTCTGCTTAACATGAGTTAGGTCCACCAGCCTATTGATCACCTCATCACACTTCTTGCTGATATGGATGAGACCCTTCGCATGCTTAAAACTTCGGAGCTGTAGCTTCTCCAAAAGCAAAAACCTCAACCAGGTGGATGAATAACGAAATCGCCCTCGTTCGATCTTGTCAAAGGGAAGAAAATTCTGGACCATTGTAACGTAGGGTTGGAATCGCCCCGTGTATGTTCCCCCAGGAGCCCAAAGCAAATCTACCGATGAATCTAATAGACGGTCGAGGAGTATTTTCCGAAACCAAAAAGTCCAGACCCCCCCTTTGTCAATCCAAGGGTGTGCGCGTAGCACGAAACGCTTTGACTCTCCAATTTGATCCAACGTTTGTTGTGGTCCCCAAATGGTTATTTTATCGATGCCAAAATGATCGAGGTCGGCTGCGCGCAATACTTCTTGGAGATGGGTCAGACCACCACCTTTGCGAATATTGGAAGCTTCTATTACAAGATGCATATGGATTCAACAAGAAATTGAAAGCAAAGTGGATTGGTAAACTCGATAACAGCTCTTTTCGAGAAGCACTAAACTTCCGCGATCATGAATAGGGCATCGATCACAACATGGGCCGCAAACCGTGGGTTAGCGCCCTTCGGCTAATCAGCCGCAACGCGCTAGCGTCCGGTTCAGCCCGACTTATGATCG